>JAGCOQ010000009.1 GCA_017642625.1 Alphaproteobacteria bacterium
TCAGTTGCGTTTTCCGAATACAGAACCCGCCCCGAATCCATATCGGCGACCATTGCCGCGCGGTAATTCGCCGCATTGGCAATTGATGCAATAAACAGCATCGGCAAAATAAGAAATCTTCCCTTCATAGCAATTTAAAGTGTAGTAAAAAACATTCCCGCGGGTCAATAGAGAAAAACAAAAAAATCACCGGCATTTGCCGGTGTTTTTTTATATTTTTTTTACCCCTATTCCACCATATGCGCATCCAAGAATAAAGATTGCGACAGAGCGTTAAAGAAGTTTTGATATGCCGCGGGGCTGCTTATTTCACGCAGGCGTGCCGAAGCATTTGCACGAACCATCATTTGTTTTTTTCCAACCGGACGAACCGAAACAGTCATTTTGGAATCATTTTTGAATGATGTTCCACTGACCGTTCCCAGTGTTTCATCCGCACGATCAATAATAAAGCCCAAATCTTGCATCGTGGAAATCACACTGCGCAGCACCATTTTTTTATCCGATGTATCAAACATACGCGATTGATAATTGCGCGTTTCAACCTGAGAGTTCTGGGTCCCCAACACACTTTGACTTGTCGTCATACAACCGGTTAATAATGTTAACCCAAAAATCGCAATAATTACCTTCTTCATATCTTAATCTCCCTATATTTCATGCGCAGTCAAAAATAATGATTGGCTTAATTTATCAAAGAATTCGCGATATGTTTTTTGATCTGTTATCTTTTCGGTGCGTGATTCATGCATATTGTTCCAGATTATACGCGCGAACGAAATGCGGACATTGTATCCTTTGGACTCTTTACTTTTTGTTGATACCAATGTTGTGAAAATCTTTTGTTCGGTATCATAAACGGGCTGAGTATCACTCATTGCCGACAACAATATTATAGCCGCCTTGGCACCGGTGGAACTGGCCTCGCGATTCTTGTACGCAGTAATCAAACCCAGTTTCGTTTCTGTTTCGTCCAGTGTAAATCCCAAATCCTGCAATACACCGGCGGATGCCGCAAGAATAGTTTCTTCATCATCCGTTTCAAAACGCATGGTTTCAATTTGGCGGCGATTTAAATAATCGCTGTCTAGCTGATAATAATTATCATACGTCACGCAACCGGACAGCCCGATCGCGCATGCACAAATGGCAATGAATTTTTTCATCTACACCGCCCTATTAAAATGTTGATGTGCGATATGCAAAATCACGAACGCGATTGTTTTCATCAAACTTTACGATAATGGTAAGTGTGCGTTGGCTGCTGGATGCGCGTGCGCTGCTGGCGCCGGCAATCAACAACCAAACACCTGAACTGGATTGTGAAACATTGCTGGATACGCGGTCATAGACCCATGTTTCACGACGTTGATCATCGGTCGTTACCATATTTGGAGACCCCAGAACTTCAATCACCTGGGCCGATGTCATACCGATTTTAATTTCACGTTGCGCACGTGCCACCGTCATTTGTTCTTCGCGAATTGGGTCGACCGTTGTGCACGCATTTAACATTGGTAATGTTGCCAAACAAATTGCTAATAATACTTTCTTCATACAAATCTCCTTTTATGATTGTGATTATATAATTGCACTCCAAGAAAGCAAACACTATTTTTTAATCCAATGTTCTTAAACTGATTTTATCGTCATCAACAATCACCAGTTTACCGGTGTGAATACCGAATCGGCGGGCGGTGTTGAACCCGTCGCGCATGCCAAATAATTGCTCATCATAAATTGGTGACACGCCACGCAATAAACATAACTGGTTCGCAATAATTGAATCATTACAGACCGCAATAATTGGAATATCGGGCTTTCGACAAGAAATTTCGGCCACCGCATCTGCATCACGCGCAAAAACAACAATCGCAACCGCATGGTTCAAATATGCCATGGACGACACCGAACGCGACCAATCGTTTTCTGGCACATTATCAACGCGTGACCAATCGTATGGATTTGCGACCGTATCTTTATCCGAATAAGACAAAATCCGCGCCATTTTTTCAACGGTATTTACCGGA
Source organism: Alphaproteobacteria bacterium (assembly GCA_017642625.1). Next base: position 2,031 of record JAGCOQ010000009.1, read on the forward strand.
TTTATGCCGACAGTGGTTTCTTCGCTGGTCATTGCGGAATCCGCACGCAGATACGCCGTATTTGCGACATCTGAAATCTCGGCGCGGGTTGGAAATTCACTGTCCACCATGGACGCCAACATTTGTGTCGCAATAATTACCGGCCGATTCATCATACGGCAAGTACGAATAATATGGCGCGTTATTGCGGGGACTTCTTCGTATGGAACCTCGACTGCTAAATCACCACGCGCAATCATAATGCCGTCCGCAGCGGATGCGATTTCATCAATCCGTTCAACCGCGTTTGGTCGTTCAATTTTCGCAATTATCTTTATCGGATACGCACTGCGTCGCGCGATAAAATCGCGAACATAGGCAATATCGGCACCCCGCTGCACAAAAGACACCGCAACATAGTCGGGACGCTTGGTAATTGCGTATTCCAAATCGTGTCTATCCTTCGCCGTTAATGGTGATGTTGCAACCTCGGTATCTGGCAAATTAAATCCGCGGCGCGACCAGATTTCAGTTCCACGAACAACGGTCGCAACAACCTTGTGTTTGGTCACCGATTCCACACGCATTTCAATATTACCGTCATTCAGTAAAATACGGTCATCAACCTTTAACGATTGCAACACATCCACATCTGGCAAGTTTACACGTTTTGAATTGCCCGGTGTTGGGTCATCATCAAATGTGAACTTTCCCCCAACTTTTAATGGATAATGTTCTTCGGTTTCAAAATCCCCAATGCGGTGTTTGGGCCCCTGCAGGTCAACGATAACCCCAACAGGCTTACCCAACTCGGCGGCAACATCACGAATTAAATCAATCTTGCGCCCTTGGACTGCGCCGGTATCATGGCTAAAATTAATACGAAACAAATCGGCACCCGCCACCACCATATCGTGTATGACTTTGCGCGTATCGCTTTTGGGTCCAATGGATGCAACGATTTTCGTAAAATTATACATGCCTCCCCCCAGCCATGTAATTTTGTTTGTCTTGATTTTTATAATTTATGGTATATCATAATTGCCATTGCATAACAAGGGGAAAAATACATGAAAAACGCAAACCATGGCGCAATTGACAATGCTCAATTGCTTAGCATTATCGAAAGAATTGAAAAGTTAAACGAAGAAACCGCTGCTATCGCCGCTGATATCAAAGAAGTGTATTCAGAGGCTAAATCGGCTGGATTCGATCCAAAATATATTCGCCAAATGATACGTTTGCGTAAAATGGATCCAGATGAATTGGACGAAGCAGACGAATTGACACAAATGTATCGTTCTGCATTGGGGCTGTAATGAAAAGATTTACAAAAACAGTTGAAGATTTTACCTGCGCCCACTGTGGCGCACATGTTTCGGGCAATGGATATACAAACCATTGCCCGCATTGTTTATATTCGCGTCATGTTGATAATAATCCGGGCGACCGCGAATCAAAATGCGGTGGCATGATGAAACCCATATCGGTTGAAAAATCGGGCGACGATTTTATTATCACACATAAATGCGAAAAATGTGGCAAAACAATCCGGCAACATGTCGCCGAAAATGACGATATGGATACAATAATTTCCCTTTCCACCAACGATTCGTTTGTGTTTGGAAAATAACAAAAAACACCGGCAAACGCCGGTGTTTTTTACTGAATTCCCATTTCTTTAAACTTTTTTATGGTTTCTGCATCTATGCATCGTTTATATTTGCGTAGTCTACTTGTATGCCCAAGACCGTTGATATACTTTCTGTCAACCCCAGTATCTTCAAACCATCCACCGAGCCACGCTTCGTTATCCACAAAATGACTATCGATTTTGTTTTGAATTACAAAAAATGACCACGGGAGATTATTATTATCAGCATAATAACGATAACCGTATTTTACAATAACTGTTAAACCTTCTTTTTGTTGTTGAAAGGTTTCATATGCTTCACTAGGAAGATAAATTGATTTTTTATAATTACAGCCAGTGTATTTTTCCCACTGTTTGATTTTCTTGGCTTCTTCAGCCTTTTTCTTTTTCTCTTCTTCTTTACGCTGTTTTTCAAGTTTTTCGGCTTCTTGGTCCAGTTTTTTTATGTATGGTTGTATTGTTCCAGATGGACACGAATAAACCTTTTGTTTTTTCAAATTAATTTTTTTGTTGTCATAAACAAAATATTCATCGGACTCTCTATCATATTCTTCAAGGGAGCATACGTTTTTATTTCCACTATTAGTCAAAAAAACCAGGAAGTTATCATTTAACTTATAGCTCGTTGTTTCGTGGAGCAAATCCATATCCTCATTTGCCATACAGAGATAATCCGCATCCCATGGGTTTTTATCGGTTTGACGAAGTGTATAACATGTATATGGTTTCGTGGTATACGTACAAGCCGAAAGCATTATAAAATAAAAATATATTATTTTTTTCATCTCTTATTCCTCGTATTGTTTATCTCTTTTTCCAAACCATTAGTAATAAATATATTAACGGGACAGCAATACATAATAAAATATATTGCGTCATTGTTGGGGTGGTATAACATTTTGGAAAATCACCAAAAGGAATCAAGCAGGAATCAACATGATAAATTGATAAGATAACAACTAATTCGTAGACTACCCAAAAAGATAAAAAATGTTTAATAGAACGAATAGAAACAAGGGCTAACCATAAAAAAAGCGGTATGATTATGCATAGTATAAGCGTTTGTAAAAAAGATGCCCGAACACCAATACAAAAACGGTTTTCCCAATAAAAAGGATTTCCAATATGTTTAATTAATGCAAAATACCCCGCAGAAAATGGAAGTTGGCATGTGTTAAGGTTAATAAGGCTTTTTATAACAATATATTCATAAACACCTGTTAAAAGAACGCCACATTTTATTATATTTTTCATGTTTATCTTCCCCTTTTATCGCCTGTAATTATACCACAAAAAAACAAAAAATAGAAACTGTTGTCATTTTACCATTTCGGCATGCTGCTCTGTCCTGCCTGCGCAGGAATGACAAAAATGTGTCGAAATGACAATTTTTAATGTTTATGTTTTTTTGCTGCCGCGATAAATGCGTTAAACATTGGGTGGCCGGTGTATGGACTGCTTTGAAACTCTGGATGGAATTGCCCCGCTATAAAGAACGGATGATTTTTTAACTCCACAATTTCCGGCAAGCGACCGTCAGGACTGCGCCCCGATATTATCATGCCCGCATCTGCGAATTGCTTTTCAAAACTTATGTCCATTTCGTATCTGTGGCGATGGCGTTCCGAAATATGTTCCGCACCCCAAATACTGTGTGCCAATGTCCCCGGTGTAATGTCGCATGGATACGCACCCAGTCGTAATGTTCCCCCCATATTTTCCGCGTTATGATCCGCCATAATGTCAATAACTGGTGTGCAATTCTTGCTGAATTCGGTCGAATCCGCATCCGCAATCCCAAGCACATTTCGCGCAAAGTCAATTACCGCAACTTGCATCCCCAGACAGATTCCCATATACGGCACATTGTTTTCGCGCGCGTATCCCGCCGCCGCAATTTTGCCCGCAACGCCACGCGTTCCAAAACCACCCGGCACCAAGATACCGTCAACATCGGCACAGGATTCCGGTGTGAATTCTTCGGCATTTATCTTCTTTATCTTTACATGCACATTGTTTTGAATACCGGCATGGAACAATGCCTCGTTCAGCGACTTATACGCATCAGGCACATGGAAATATTTCCCAACCATACCGATTGTGACGGTCGGCAAATCTGCATCCAAATAATGTTCAATCTTTTTAAACTTGTCCATATTGCCCGTTGCCGTTGGCAACCCAAAATGTTCGGCAATTATGTCAAAGACATGTTGCGCATCATATGCCAATGGAATCTTGTAAATATTATCAACATCAATTCCACTGATAACATTTTGCGCCGATATATTACAGAACATACCAATTTTTGCGCGCTCGTCCGCCTCCAGCATTCGTGGTGTTCGCACAATCAACATGTCCGCCTGGATTCCGTTTTCCAACAAGTGTCGCACAGACATCTGGGTCGGTTTTGTTTTTAATTCGCCACTTTTTTCCAAATACGGCGCCAGGGTCAAATGCACAAACATAACATTACGACGACCAACATCATTTGCAAACTGACGCGCAGATTCCAAAAATATCTTCCCCTCGATATCCCCCACGGTTCCGCCGATTTCACACACAACAAAGTCTGTATCGGTCGGTGCCGCGATATATTCTTTTATCTTATTGCTAACATGCGGAATCATTTGCACCGTCGCACCCAGATAGTCGCCATGGCGTTCAGCATTTAAAACATCCCAATATATACGTCCCCCCGACACCGAATCACTGCGGGTCAATTTCGCGCCCAAGAATCGTTCGTAATACCCCAAATCCAAGTCCGTTTCAAAACCATCATTTGTGACATAAACTTCGCCATGCTGGAACGGCGACATTGTGCCAGGGTCAATATTCAAATAAGGGTCGAATTTCCGCGCATGAACGGTATAGCCACGCGATTGCAAAAGGGCGCCACAACTTGCCGCCGCGACGCCCTTGCCTAAACTGGAAACAACACCACCCGTAATAAAGATATATCTTGTCATGTTAAAACCTTTCCTTACGGGCTTTTATCATAGGAAAAATATCGTTGCGATGCAATCAAATAAAATCCTATACTAAGACTATGCGGGAAATACTGGAAAATCAGCGTGATAACATATTTTTATATGTGCCATTTGTTATGGCATTTGGTGCCGCACTGTATTTTTCATATGGGGCAGAACCGAATCTGTTGTTTTGTTGCGTGGTGGCGGTCATTTCCTTTTTATGCGCGGTGCTTTTGCGCGCCCCGATTATCGTTCGTGGAATATTGATTTTTATATTCGGGTTCTGTTATGCGTGCGCTTATACTAATATATTAAATACATCTGTAATGCCCCGCAATATTACAAACAAAAAAGTCATTGGGCGGGTTGTCGCACTGGATCACACCGCCGACAAACACCGGATTTTTATACGATTAAAAAACTCTGATTTGAACATTAAATCAGACGGCGCCGCAATCGTTCGTGTTTCGATTGATTCGGACATCCTGCCCGATTTAGGCGACAAAATATCGACACGCGCAACATTATTCAAACCGAACCCACCTGATATTTATGGTGGTTTCGATTTTGCGCGTTGGGCATATTTTAGCGGACTTACCGCAACCGGCTATATCGACGATTTCACAATAATCCAACACAGCACACGCACCACCATGAACGGTATTCGTGATTGGTTGCACAATAAATCAGATTCTATGTTGGTTGATGGATTGGTGCTGGGGTATAAAAACACCCTGCCAACAAATGAACGCGCCACTTGGATGTCCGCCGGCGTTGGACACATTTGGTCAATCAGTGGTTTTCATATGACGCTTATTGGCGGGTGGTTATTTGCAATTTTCTATTTTCTGTTTCGTTGTATTCCACCCATTGTTCGACGCACACCCGCGCGCCATATTGCCCTGCTGCTGTCATGGATTGGCATATTGGGATATTTATGTATATCGGGCATGGGCGTTGCAACAATTCGCGCAGTATTTATGATGACATTATTATTGGTTGCCGCCATTATGGGACGAAGTGCATTTTCATTGCGTAATGTGTGTTTGGCATTTTGTGCAATATTCTTGATAAATCCATACTATGTAATGACCGCTGGATTTCAATTATCGTTCAGCGCGATTTTCGGCCTGGTATGGTTCTGGACGGTTATGAACCCAAAGATGCCCGAAAATAAAATATTACGCGTAATTTGCACCGCAATATTGACCGCCGTAATCGCATCACTTTTCACCGCACCGTTTGTCGCCCTGCACTTTTATTCGGTGCCGTTATACAGTATTCTGGGCAATCTGATTTTATTACCGATATTTTCATTTTTAATAATGCCCTTGGTAATGATTGGAACTGTTTTCGCCATATTTAATATTCACACACCATTATATATCGCAGACATAATTTATAATTGGGCATTGGGTATCGCAAACGGTATCGCCGAATTACCCTTTGCAAAAATAACACCGGCGTATATTTCCAACAATGCAATTTGCTTAATCATATTGGGAATGATGTGCCTGATTTTAATTCGCCCGATAAAGATAAGAATAAATTATATTTTGTGTGCGGCGTTTGTCTTAATTGGCACAACAGTTGTCGCGACATCTTCGCGTCCTGTGTTTTTCGCAACCCCCGATCATGAATTGGTCGGCGTTGTTCAAAATGGCGACGTATTGTTTAATAAATCAAGCGCATCAAATCATTACTTTGCGTTTGATACATGGAAACATTTAACCGCGAGCAGCCTGGACACACCAAACAGTCGCGCCAAACACGACCACGGTTTATATATCTTTGAAACACCAAAACATAAAATCGCATACACCCAAAAGTTTTTACCACTGCAAAAGAATATCGCCATGTTATGCGACAACGACGACATTGACTTTATTGTTTCATATTTGGATATCAAGGGTGAACGTTGCGCA
>JAGCOQ010000058.1 GCA_017642625.1 Alphaproteobacteria bacterium
CATCAGCTCCACCAAGTTTTCGCGCGCTGGGCGCGCGTTTTAAAAAGTAAGTCCGGGGATATGGCGGAATGGTAGACGCTGAGGACTTAAAATCCTTTGGTCATTGCGACCGTGTGGGTTCAAGTCCCACTATCCCCACCACCAATTTTCGTTATTGCGCGGAGCGCACAATTAAGAAAATTGAGTGTCGCGGCGTAGCGTAAGCGAAGACGGACTAAATGCGACGGAATATTTGGATGTGTGGCTCAGTTGGTTAGAGCACTACGTTCACATCGTAGGGGTCGGCGGTTCGAGTCCGCCCACATCCACCACAAATAAAAAACCGCCATTTTGGCGGTTTCCTTTATCTTAAACCCATCGCACGACAACATGCAGATGCGGCGGTTTTCCAATCAGAATACTGGCGGGTGGGATTACGCAAATCCGACCATGGTTGCCATCCTGGGCATTTCTTGTCTCTGCCCTCGCCCGAACATTTGGCATAGCGACGCAATGAACATGTTTGGGTTGAAACCTTGCCTGTATCGGTTGTGCATTTCACCACGACATTTTGATTTTTTGCATCCATTTGTCCCAATTCTTTGGACGATAAAACCTGATATGCATTGGCAGACATTGCCGTTAAAAACACGCCAACAAATACGATAAATAATTTTTTCATCTGATTCCCCCTTTTGCCTTTCGTTAAATTATATAATATTTTTTTGACGAAAACAATGTGATTTTTATCGGTGTATCGGATTGGTCGGAACAACGTGGCAACCACTGGTGCGCAACAACGATAATGAATTCAACCACCCGCGCAGAAACACACGACGCGTAGCCTTGGCCGCAACAAGGTTGCGATAGAACTTTTCGTGCGCCTTGGTATATCTGGCACCGAAATCACCACGATATTCCTTGGCGGCGGTGATGGTTGCCGCATCTATTTGCCCCGTTCTGGGGACGCCCAGTGTCGTTTGAAACAGGTTTATACCGGTTTTAGGTCCCGAACCCCAAATGCCCCACATAGCATAGCCACGAAAAGCGTCGGGCAAACGGTCAACATGGTATGCCTTGTACATATTTCTGTATGCCAGATCCTCTACTTTGCCACGCGTAATATTGCGCATATTGATGCCATGACACAATCCGTTTGATGCGCACCCATAACAAGTATATCCACCCGGGTCGTTTGGGTGTTTTATGCAACCGCCCTCTTTTCTGAATGCGGTTATCATGAACTTTTCAAAAGCGGAATCTATGCTTTCATATTTTCCAGTCGTAAGAATCCGATTTTTCCACCAATTACTGCGTTCCGATGGCGTGCAACCACCGTTAAATGCCTTAAGATTATATTGTGCGATGTTTTCTGGGGTCAGCGCCCTGTCCATATATCGATTTGATGTTGGTGTTGGGGCATCGGCACCATCCAACAAATCGTCATATACGTTTTCGGGTTGTTCCGCAAAAAGATCTTCGTCGGTTGGATTGTTGGGACAATGTTCATAGTCATCTGGATAATTCAAACAGTATTCTGAATTTGATGCGGTGGCCAACATATCAAGTCGATCTGCTTCGGCACGTTCCGCCATACTTTCCAATTCATCCATTTCTTCGATGCTTAACCCTTTGAATGCGGAACGGTCAAAATATGGCATATAATCATCCCGCTTGACCTGTGCTTTGGTGATAAAAGATGCATCTGCGGCGGTCGTCGGAAATACGACTGGTGCCAAGAAAGATTTTTTCTGAATATTTTGTTGAATCGTCATTGCATAGGGAGATACCGCGAACACATTGCCGCATAAAATTGATACCCCTATGGCGACAAAAAACGATTTTTTAAGTGTCATTTTATTCGACGGTGGTCCATGGCTGGTCGTTCATAATCAAGTAATACAGTTCTGGATTTTCCGTATCCGGATTACGCAACACAGGATGCACCACATAAATATCTACATCACACGCGTGGTCATGTTTTTCTTCCATTGTGCGCACCAAATCTTCGTGGAACTTTTCGGCAAAGTCAAAAGCCTGCAGATACGCGGCATCGTCATCTGCTGGGTTTGTTGAATCCCCGGACCACATTAGCCACATCCCATAGTTAATGACATTCTCTTGTCCTTCTAAATCATCCGCGGATAGCAACAGTAATGGTTTGAATTCAACACCATTGGTGTATTCATCCGTACTGGTTTCAGTCCAATCGTAAAAACCTAAACCAAATTGCACAATTGCATACAATGCACCCACGTTCGTTTCTAAACGCCCAAGTACACCGATATTGCGTAATGTTGTTTGGAACAGCCAATCACGCACCTTGCCCGACCGCATGGAACTGCGCGCAAGTTTTGCCCCGCGATTGATTTGTTTGTTGCCCTTGGTCGTTTGGACAAACGCTTTTAGAACGCGCGTTGCAATATTACCCGTCTTGGCATTTTTCAGATTTCTATACGCCTTGGTGGCTTCGTGTATTTCTTTTATAGATTTTTGGGCGTTTACATATTCTGCAACGCTTTTATCTTTTTTAACAGCTTCTGCAACGCTTTTTTCAAGTTCAGCGGCTTTCTTTTCCAAATCCGCCAGATTATCGCCCAACTTAGACAAATCGGTTATTTTATCCGCTTGTTGTAATTCGCGTTTTGCCTTGTTAAGATTGTCCATCGTTTCGATATATTTGACTTCGTCCACCACTCTGTCAAGTTTAGTCAAATCTTTTTCCAGCTCTTGAACCCGCTGGATTCGTTTTATACTGCGTTGAGCCTTGTTCAATTGTGCGTTTAATTTTATGTATTCTTGAACCGCTTGATTTGCCTTTTCTAATGCCTCGATTTCTTTCGAGTATTTGGTTGCGTCGGTCAATTTATCTATTCTGTGTAATTGCTTTTCTACGGCTCTAAGTTCCCCTGCTACCTTTTTATATTTTGCGGCATCAAGTGATTCATCAAGTATGCTTAATTCCTTGGCCAACCGTTGATATTTCTTTAACCGCACCAGTGTTTCTGCGCGATCCGTTCCATGCACAATACGGGATAAGTTTTTAACAATCTTGGATGCACGGGCGGATTTTGTTACACCAGTAATAACGGTGCCACCACCCATTGTCGCAACAGTCACTGCAACATCCAAGCCCATTTCTGCATATGAAATCCATTGTAAATTAACATCGCCGGCAACATAGTAATCGTTGCTGTCATCTTCCATATGAACGGTAGCCTTGGTGGCAACGTTTATTATCTTGTCGTCGTCAGCAAGCGCACTTTTATCGGTACAATTTTTCCCACGCGGATACAGTTTATCAATATTGTCGTTAATGTATTTTATGGATATTGTGTTGTTTTTATTTTCGCCAACAAATTCATTCATCGCCCCATGTTGAACGACCATAATCCCATACCACGCGGGATCTGTATTCGTCCAAAGCGAATTATCCTTTGCATCGCCAATTTTCGGACTTGGGGTATCAAGTGGTCCGATTGAACGTTTTGTCGCGATTGCAATACGTTGTTTCAGAACTTGGGGTTGCGTTTCATAATTGATGGTGATTTGTCGACCGTTTGGAAATTCGTATTTTATCGGCAAAAATCGGACGGTTGCATCATCTTCAAATGATTCAAATTCCGGACAAGCCAACACTTTGGTTAAAACATCTGGGTCGGCAAAAACGCCATAAATCCATTGTTGAACATCTTGTTCGTTTTCGTCGTCTTCGGGAATAGCATTTTTGTCGTTTTTCAGTGCGTTGGCAAACACCATGGTTGCACACTGGGTATCATGCGGTGTGCCGTATAATATTTCATTACGTTCACCGTTACCCTCTGCAAACGCATTAAGGGCAAATAAAACAGCAAATAAAGAAACACTAAGTTTTTTCATGGTTACAGCGGCTCGCCTTCGGATGCAATAGTAATTGATGATAGTTCGCGATTATCTTGTGTGCTTGTTGGTATTTCCACTAAATAAACAGCCAAACCTTGTCCAACACATTCGGTTGTACGTAATGCATTTGCAAAATGCAAAAAATCACTATAAGCGGTTTTGTAGTTCTGGTACTTATGTACAATGGTCGATTTGCCCCAGCCACCAACATCTTCACGCACTAATCCTGGAAAAGTACGACACGATTTGCCCTTTGGAAAGTCAAGGAAGTATTCACTTCTATCCCCACCACGATGTTGTGTAAAAGCCGCTTCGCCGGCTTTGCTGACACCTGTTGAAGAATCTAAGTTATTGTATACCACATGATCGGAACATTCGTCAGAAAAGAACCATTCGTTTTTGGGAATAGAACTAAAAGATATAGTGTCCCCTGGATAGTGCATGTTGTTGTTTTTATAAACCCAAATCGCAAAATTTTTTCCATTGCTGTATTGAAAGAATGTATTTGGATTGACCTCAATTATATAGTCTATGTCTTTGTAAAAAAAGTAAATTTCTAATTTCTCTGTGGCTTCGGCAATTTGCATAATATCTGTTCTGCCTTGGTGATTTTTATATCCACATAAATCCCAAATTAAATCAGCTGCTATTTTGTTCCAAAAAGATTTGTTGTTATCAAAATCTTCATCAACCAATTGGGCTTTACCAGAAAACTTACTATCAATTTCTTGTATAAAAGTGGAATTAGGATCATCAATTGTCCCACGTAAACAAGGAATGTCTGCAATACCAAAGGCACTATGACAAGTCAGTGCAAATAACACCGTTGAATAAGCGAAAAGTTTATTGATTGAAATCATCATGTTGCCTTTTTATTAATTGTTGAAAAGAACAATGTGCTATAAGCTATGACGCCCGCCGCGTGGATTACTGCGCCCTCCGCGTGGATTACTGCGACCTCCGCGATCGTCATCATCGTCGTCCGGATCGATACGATCCTTTTTACACTTTGTGCCGGTGTTGGAATAGCCTTCGTCGCAATCACATACACTGCCCGATTTTGTTGCGTGTGCAAAACATTGACAAGTGCCGGAAACACAAGTACCGGCACCGCATTGAGAATCGTTGCTGCATTCGCTATTGCTACCGCCACCCCCCGGTGGTGTGTTGTTTGCCTGCGGTTGTGGGCAACTTGGGTCGTCCTTGTGCAGTTTACAATAATCGTTAAACGCGGTTTTTTTGCGGGAAATAGCATCGTCTTCTTTTTCTAGTTTAAATGGAGTTGCATACGGCGAAGCGGTTTTGTATGGTTCATAGCCCGCTTTTTTCAAATCAAGAGTTTCTGAAAAAGTTAAATCGTTCGCGGTTGCAGGATAATCAGCGCGCGCCAAGTAAATATCGTTGGCACCGTTCATTGATTGTAATTCTTGTAATTCTTGATACCGTTCTTTCTTTTCTTTTTCCCATTCTTCGTTATTCCACGTGCGGTTACGAATTTGGTACGGGTTTTCAATCTTGTATTCTGTTTCGTTCAGCGCGGGATTCGCAACGGTTCCAGCCGGAAATGGAACGGTGGCATATGTTGGACCCGCGTTGTTATATTTGGAAACATAACTTTCGAATTCCGAATCGATAAACCCAGCACAAGAAGTCGCGTAATTATGCCCCGGCAAGCGCGCCAAGCGCAACATCATTGCCGGACGAATATCAGACAACTGCATCCCGACACAATTATTATTATCCATACAATACGCCGCGACCAGCGTCCCAACGGTTCGTTGACAATCCGCGGTATTTAAATCGGCACCCTGGGCATATATCGGTTGTGGCATGCGTTGATTATACAGACCATTTGGATTCCAAAATGGATTTGATGAATAATTCTGGACATTCTGGATAAGGCCGTATTGCGATATTGGTTGTATTGAAGAAGATGTGGTCGAAATCGGTGCAGCGCCCGCCACATGTGCCAAACCGAACATGCATAATATGGAAAGTATGCCGTATTTCACTCTCATCTTCTATCCCTGTTATGGTATATTATAACAAAAACGCGACTATAATTAAAGCCAAAATTGAACCGGCGACAAAGAAAGGTGCAAATGGTATAAAACGTTGCTTTTTAATTTGTGCCCATACGCCACCAAATATGCACGACAGCACCAGTGCGATTGCCAATCCGTTCAGCCCCAGCCACAATCCACCGGTTGCCAACAATTTTATGTCGCCCATGCCAATCGGGGTGTCGGCATTTTGGTTGCGACGGCGGCGGATAAAGTCAAATATATAGCCGGTAATCGCCCCCAGTGCATAGCCCGCAAATGCGCCAATAGCGGCGGTTTTTGGACCACAAATCCAGTTCGGCACAATGTTCGTAACCAACAATCCAATCAAAAATAATGGCACCAGATAGACATCTGGGATTATGCGCCGGCGGAAATCGGCCACAGAAATCGCGATGGCACACCCAATTGCCGCCACAAATAAAATTGCTAAAAATAAATAAAAAATCATGTTTTTCTCCCTTGCGTTTCGAATCGGAACTATGATACACTTATTACATAATAAATGATAACAAGGATTTTGTAAAATGAGCAAGGGTTGGGATAACGCAACTTTAAAAAAACTGAAAGCCCTTATGGGCAAGGGATTGTCCACATCTGAAATCGGTAAACGTTTGGGTTTGTCAAAGAATGCGGTTGTTGGAAAGTTAAATCGTTTGGGTTGGAATGCCAAGGCGGGTGCAACACCCAAGACGGCTAAACCGGCTGTGAAAAAGACCGCAACAGCATCTGCTAAGAAAGCACCGGCCAAGGCCGCGCCAAAAAAAGCGGTTGCCACGAAGCCAGCCAAGGCAAAACCAGCAACAAAAAAGCCAGAGGTTAAGGCAAAGGGAAAAACAACGACCAAGGCTGAAACCAAGAAAACGGTCAAAGCCCCCGCCCCAAAGGAAAAAGCCAAGACAACCAAGTTGTCTGTGTCGAAAAACTTGGCAATGCACCAGCGTATTATCCAGCATTCATTGGAAATGGCGAATTTAAAACCGAATCAGTGTCGTTGGCCAATTGGCGATCCGGATTCTGAAAACTTCCACTTTTGCGGGAAACAGGTATTTACTGGAAAACCATATTGCTATGAACACTGCAGATTAGCGTATCAGTTCACGCCACCGAAAAAGAAATAATCAAAACCACAGGATACAAAAATGCCACGCGAGAGAGAAAACACTTCAAGAAAAATCAAAGCGGTTGATTACAAGATTAACGGCAATCGCATCCGTGCGTATTATGATTCTGCACACGAATTGATTTTCGTGTTGGATGAAACTATCAACGCAGATAAACCAAATGTTTTGTTGGTGATTGATTCTTTTGATGAACGCAAGTGGGATGATGTTTTGGCGAATGATTACGGCATTGATTTGGAAACTGTGCGCCCAAAGAAAGATAACAAGTATCAAAAACTGGATATTGAATACGGTGGATTGGATGTTTATTCGGAATTGTTCCAAGCATACGAATCGGACGAAGATTTGGATGACGCGTTGGACAATCTGAAACGTTTTCGTATTATGGCGGTTCGTCGTTCTGCCAAGGAACGTTTGGCGGCGGCGGAAGATACAGCGAACAAAGCGCGTGAAACAATTGAACGCACCGACGACGCTATTTCTGAACTGCGTGCGCGTCTAAAGGAATTGAAGTCTAAATTGGCGGAACAAAAGCGCAATATTGGACGCGAACCAACAAAAACATCTGCAGCAAAGATATTAAAGACCGAAGCGCAAATTGATGCCACCAACGAAAAATTGGCGCGCGCCAAGAAACGCTTGGCAAACGCCCAACGCAGATTGGCGGCGGCGGAAGATGATGCCGAGATTGCACGTGCAATTTTGGCGCGTCATGCGGATGTAAAACCTGTGCGTCATACCAAGGTGGTTCCTGCGACAAAAAGAAAGGCACCTGTGATTCAAGAAGAAGTCGAAGAAGTGGAAGAAGTCGAGGAAGAACCAGAAGAAGAACCCGAAGAAGAAAACTTTGACGACGAAGAAACCGACACAGACACAAGCGATCTTTATTCAGAAGATTATTCTGAATCAGACAATTATGAAACAAAGGCGGAAGAAGTGGCAGACGAAGAAGAAGTAAAACCATTGTTCGAAACAGATCCAGAAGTTTTGGACGATAATCTTGCATTCAAGCCAATTGATTTTGGTGCAGCTGACGACGAAGACGACGTAATACATCATGATGTGCCAGAGGTTGCCCCCGCCCCACTGTCATTTGCCCCACCGGCGGATTCCAATGAAACGCAGTATGAAACAACCACCACCACTACGACTGAACAAACGGTGGAAGAAACAAAACCTGCACCAATGTTGGATAGTTTGACCCCGGTGGAACAAAGCGCAACGACCACAGAACAAACAACTACGACGGAACAGACGACAACAACCGAACAACTTGATGTCACACCGACTGTTGAACCGACCACATTCGAAGTTGAAACGACTGTGACCGAACAGGAACCAGTTGCAGATGCAAAACCGACAACGGTTGTGGAAATCGAACCGATTGCACCTGTGGCGCCGGCTGCATCAATGCGCCCTGTTTCGCCGATAAGTGAACACACTGTTGTTGAAACCGAAGTGCACTATGCCAAGAAACCGACATTCTTGTATTATTTAATGTTGATTGTGTTGATTGCACTGTCGATATTCACATTGTGGTTGTATCAGCGTAAAAATGGTGCTGTGGTGCCTGATTTAAGTGCGCCGACCGTTGCATCAGAGACAACGACGACAACAACCGAACAAGACATAGAGGAAATAAATATTCCAAGTCCATATATAATAGAAGAAGACACTTCTGTCGCAACAAGTTCTGTGACCGAAACAGAACAAGCAGAAGAAGTAAAGGAACCAGAGCCGGTTGAAATAGCCGTCGCTGAACCAGAGCCGACACCAGTTGTGGAAACACCAACGGTCGAAGCCGAAGCGGAACCTGTTGCGGTGGTGGAAACCCCACTTGTTCCCTTCAGAAGCGTTGCAACATATGAACCAGAGGTAAGACCAATTCCAACCGAAGAAGAAATATTGGCGCGTAAACCGGGGTATAATGTTTCACAACAAGAAAAAATGTTTGTAGCAGAACCGGAAATTGAACCAGAACCCATAATGGTGGAACCGGAACCTGTGCGCCATGTTGAAACGGTTGTGGATGAATCTTCGTTTAATTCACTCTATTCTATGGATACAGATGTTCAACCAATGCCGGTTGACGAAGGTTTTGTGCCAGAGGTAGTCACATCTGAATTACAGGAAGTTGTTTACACAACAAACAATGAAGAACCAGTGGAAGAAGTGACCTGTGCTGGTGGCGCGCCGGCGGACGAAAATGGATGCTGCCCGGGTGAATTATTCTCTATCACAGAAGACGGTTATATGTGCTGTGCGGGTGATGAATGTTTCCCACCGTTGTTCTGATGGTAAACGGATAAATAAAAAACCGCCGACATGACGGTTTTTTAATGCGATATTACGAATTATTTTTCGTCGCGTTCAATTACGACAATCGCGGCGGAATAATCGTCTTGATCCGTAATAGACAAATGGATGCGTGCAGCTGCACCCGCAAGTTCTTTTACCTTTGCCTTGGCACCACCAGCAATCAGCAATTCAGGACAACCGGCGTCATTGTGCACAACCGAAACATCAGAAAAGGCAATGTCGTCGCCGAATCCGGTCCCCAGTGCCTTTAAACACGCTTCGCGTGCCGCCCAGAAATTCGCCAAATGTTTTTCCGCATTTGCGTTGTCATTATCGGCGTATTCCAGTTCCTTTTTTGTAAATATGCGTTGCTTTTTAAATGCAGACCAATCAAGAAAACGACCGCATTCCACCAAATCAATTCCAATACCAACAATCATAGTATTTCCTTCCTTGGTTTTTTCATCTATGCGAATACTAGTCATTTTTTTCCGATTCGTGCAAGCATAAAATTATGGTATAAAAAAAGGCAATAAAAACACCGACTTGGTGTCGGTGTTCGGTGTTTTATCGGTCGCATTTTTCAGGTTTTTCTGGATGCTTTTTTTCATGGTCTTGTCCCATGACCAAACTGGTACATCCTTTGCATTTACAATTTTTTCCACGTTCTGTTTTTGACATAGATTTCTCCTTTCTTGATTTTGTTTTGGTTTTGTCCGGACAAGTCTATTTTACATTACCGCCCCACCCCATACAATATGCATAAATGCCTTAAAAAATATTTGTAATTCAGGATTCTGTGGTTTAGTATATTTCGCATGTCGGGGTGTAGCTCAGCCTGGTAGAGTACTTGCATGGGGTGCAAGGGGTCGCAGGTTCGATTCCTGTCACCCCGACCACAAAAATTAAACCGCCCAAATGGGCGGTTTGTTTTTTCAGGGAGTTCTAGTTTATAGCTTTCTTTAGAACGCAGTTGCCAATATAGCAAAAGCGATCAGCGCATCACCAAAATCCAGATGGGAACTGTGATGGTGATGATGGTGCACCGGCGGCGGTGGTGCATATACATGTGCGACCTGGACACGTGGGCCCCCATGGTGATGCGACGAACGATGTGCCGAACCATGATTACTGATATGTGGTGCCGATTTGTGTGGCGCCTTGTTCACAACTTGAACAGTATGATTGTTGTTGTGTGGTTTTGATGGTTGATGAGATGCAGGCTTTGCCATAGCACCGGTTGAGATAAATGCCGCACAGGCAACGGCGATTAAAGTTTTTTTCATGTGTTACTCCTTTGTCTGTAATTACATTATTTCAGATTTAAAATAATTATGCAAGAAAATAATTAAATCTTTTAATAAATATTTTTTTATCCCTGCTCTATGCCCGAAATTGTTTGATTTTTCAATTTATGTTAGTTAAAATCGTGGGCGTTTAAAAGTAATTTTTTTCTTTAAATATGGGGGAATGGCTATGTTTGATACAGAAAAATTAAAAACATTCTCTTGGGTGAACGTTGGGAACCCAGATCACGAAGATTTCGAAAAACTGCAGAAAGAATACAAGATTGACGAAGATACTATTACCGATATTTTGGATCCGGACGAGCAACCCCGATTCGAAATAGAAGATGATTACAAAGTTATAATCGTGCGTTTCCCCATCGTAAATCGCGAAATAGAAACGACATGGCATACTGAACCGCTGTCCATTATTTATTCGCGCGACAATGTTATTACGGTGTGCCGTAAGCGTTGCGATTTGCTGGACAAGATAAAGAAAGATGAAAAAGCCACGCGCGAAGAGTTTATTTTGAACATTATATATTATATTGCCGAATCGTATTTGCGCAGTTTAAAGGAATTAAACAAGCGTGTATTGCGGGCGAAAAACGCCCTGTCCCAGCGCATAAGAAAGCGCGAGTTGCTGTCGCTGTTGGATGTGGAAAACAGTTATACACTGTATCTGGCGGGGATTAAGGGTAATATTTCGGTTATGGATAAACTGGACAAGTTGCGCGGGTTCGTTAAAACCGACGAAGCCGAAGAACTGGCCGAGGATGCACGTATCGAATTAGCCCAGGCGACCGAGGTTGTGACGTCGTACAGTAAAATGTTAAAGGCGATAAAGGAAACGTTTGAAAGCGTAATTAATATGGATTCCAACACTTACATTAATCGTTTGACCATGTGGAACATTATTCTGATTGCACCGACGATTGTGGTTGGTTATTACGGTATGAATATGAAATTGCCATGGGCGGAAAACGATTGGACCGCGGTGGTGATATTTGCACTTATTGTTGCATTGCTGATTGGGTATGCCGCACTGGGCTTTATCCAGCGCAAAAAACGTTAACGGGTTGTTTGTTTCGCTTTTATAATCGCAACGAAATCGGGCATTGTTTCAATAATACCGTCGGGCATGGTTGCCATTTTCTGCATTTCACATACGGTATGTGGATTTTCGGTTCCATCACAGAATGCACACTTAGATGCATCCATTTCCTGCAATGCTGGACATTTTTTGATGGCAAATCCCACTAAATCGCGTTGTCCCAGTAACTTTACAAAATCCGCGCGGTGATCATGGCGCATCTGTAACAGATATAAAAATGTCGGACATACTGACTTTGCTGATTCGTCACGAACCTTTTCTTTTTCGCGTTTTGCGCGCTGTTGCGCCGCGATTTCTTCGCGGTGTTGTTCGTAATATGCTTTGTTCTTTGCTTGGTATTCTGCTTTCTTCGCCTGATAGCATTTCTTTTTACGCGCACTTACTGCTTCGGCATTTTTTTCGCGATATTCGGCTTCGTATGCCAAGACTTCGTCGTGATGTTCTTGGCGATATTGTTGTTGATATGCGGCAATTTGTTCCGCATGTTCAGATGCATATTGGCGTACCCGTTTTTTGCGTTTTATCAATTTCACTTTTTCCATAATTGCCGACGGTGCGTCATCTGGCAACTTGACCATATTATACATTGCGCAATTCGTGGCGGCATCATGGGCATTCGTACAGAAAGCGCATTTTGTCGGGTCCATTTCTTGTAATGCTGGACATTTTTTGATGGCAAATCCCACTAAATCGCGTTGCCCCAGTAATTTTACAAAATCAGCGTGATGATCGTGGCGCATCTGTAACAGATATAAAAATGTTGGACATACTGACTTTGCCGATTTGTCACGTTGTTTCTTTGCCTGAATTCGTGCACGCTGTTGTTCCTTGATTTTTTCTCGGTGTTGCTGTTTATATTGGCGATAATATTCCGACAAAGTTTCGGAATGTTCTTCGCGGTATTTGGCATGTTGCGCGGATATTTTTTCGCGATGTTGTTTATAGTATTCGTGATGACGCGCGGATATCTCTTCGCGATTTTGGGTATAGTGTTCGTGTTGATAGGCCAGCACAGTGTCACGATGTTTTTTGTAATGCTTCTTTTTTCGTTCGGCTATGATTTCAGGATTTTGTTCACGATATTCGCGTTGCTGGGCCAATATTTTTTCTCGATTTTTTTGGTATCTTTTACGTCTTTTTTCAGATATGGCGTCTTTGTTTCGTTCGTAATATTCGCGTTGTTGAGCCAAAATTGCTGCACGATTTTGTCTGTAATATTCGCGGTTACGTGCCAATATCGCATCACGATATCGCAGAAAATACTTGCGGTGTTGTGCGACAATAGCTTCGCGATTTTGTCTGTAATATTCAATGCGTTGTGCTCTTAATGCTTCGCGATTTCTAGCATACCATTCGCGTCGTTGTGTAGCAATTGCTGCACGATTTTGTTCATAGTATTTGTGTCTGTACGCCAAAACCGTTTCGCGATTTTGTTCATAGTAGTTTTGTTGACGTGCCAATATTTCATCGCGGTTTCTTTTGTAATATCTGCGGTCTTTAGCTTTCTTGCGTTCTTGTCTGGCGGATTTATGTTCTTGTAAAATTTCTTGTATTATTTCATAGATTATTTCGGGGGCTGATTCCACGATTCGCCCGCCGGCATTTTGTGCTTCCGCATTCATCCGTTGCATTTTTTCTGGTGTTATTTCAAATGGTAACATTAACGGAATAAGTGTAACCAGTGGATCGTCCAGATACGCATAGCCGCATATTAAATCGGTAAAATCTGTTGTAGAGAAAAAGCAGGACAACCCATTGTCTTTAATAAAAGATTCGAGTGAATTTGCTGTTGTGGAATCGTAAAGGAACCATTCTGTGAACAATTCAGACAGGGATTCAACACGTTCACTAATACTTCCTTTCACTGGATAGCGCACACTCAAACCAGAATAAAAAGATTTCTTGTTTGTGGGTTTTGGCATGGTGTTTACCGTCCAGGGTTATATACCTTTGTCAACAAACTTTGGAACACATCGTTCAAAGGGCGACCGTTGATTGTTTCTTGGTATTTGTAATTCAGTGTTGCCAAATCTGTGTTGTCCACCGTCATACAATGTGTCAATGTTAGACCCTCAATACTTGGTAATCCCGTTGGTTCTTCGGCTGTAAATACCTGGGTTTCGGCTGCGCGACCCATCTTGTATATCGGTGTGTTAAATGAACCGAATATCTGCATCGTTATACCTTTGTATTGTACAAAGAAGTCATCATTGATACCAAAGTGTGATATTGTTTTGATTCCACGTTCATTTAATTGTTTGCACAATTTGAACAATTGCCATCTGGATGCGTTTGTATCGAATCCGACCAAGAATATACGCACTGCTTCTGCGATTCCTTTGTTTTTCATAAGAGTTTCTATAATATTCGTGGTTGCACCTAAATTATCGTGGAATTCATCTATAGAAATATCCAATGTCGTGACAATTTGGTGTTTGGTTGCAACGGTTGCCAAATCTTTTAAAATCGGTTTGCACAAGCTTTCATAGCGTCCCCATGTCGCGTTGGTTTTGATTGTCGGAATACCGTCCGCCTGATATATCATGTCCAATGCACGCGGAATATATAGTTTGTCCTTGAAAAAGTACGGCGCCATGGCTTCCCCGCCACCAATAACAAAGAAATCAGATGCGCGGGGTGTTTCTATCTGTTTGAATTCTGTTAATAATTTGTCCATGCGGTCCAATGGCATAAGTTCGCGTGGCGCGTTCGGACCGGACAATTCACAACAATGGTCGCAACACAAGTTGCACCAATTGGTTATCTTAAAACATAAACTTACTTGTTCATTCATAGCGCATTATATATAGCACTTATTTGTTCTTTGTCAATACATAAGATAAATAAAAAAGTGGGGGGTCCACGCCCCACTCTAACTATTTCAACGCGGCGCGTATCTGTTCCATGTTGCCATCCAGCGTTTGTGATGCGTCAATATCGCTGAATTTGATGCCTGGCGCGGTGCGCAACCACTCAATCGCCGGAACTGTGACTTTCCAGAATGTGTCAAGGCGACGACGAACCGCGGCGGTGTCGGCATCATCGGCACGACCGCCCCCTTCGTTGATTCTTTTGTTGATACGGAACATCATAATTTCTTCGCTTAAATCAAGGTATAATACGTGAATGTTAAACTGGTTTGCATATTTTTGAACCAGCCATTTTGCCTGATCCAAAGTGCGCGGAAAACCGTCCAAAATAATGTCAGAATCATCTGTGATTTGTGATTCCATAAGTTTGAAAAGTTCAGAATCAGGAACCAATTCCCCACGCGCAATAATCTTTGCGATTTCGCTGTCTGCCGGCAACGCACGAAACAGCGCCCCGCTTTCAATATGTTTATATGTGTGTTCAGACTTCATAATGGTGGCTAAACTGCCCTTTCCCGCGCCTTGACCGCCCATCATAACAATCATAGTATGCTTCATATCTTTCCCCCATTTTGTTGCCGTGATTATAACACAGCGGTCTGAAATAGCAATCATATTTGTATAATACTTGACATTTATGTATTTTGTCCTATATTAATATGTGTAAGATAAAGGGGGCTAAAATGCCGACAAAAGTGATAACAGTAACAGAAGAAAAGAAAGCCATGCTTGCGGAAATCAAGGCGGCTTTTCAGGTGCATGATTGCAAAATGACGAATTCCAAAGAAGGATGGTATGGTTTTGGCAAATGTCCAGAACCCGAAGTCACCGCGACGGGCACCCTGCACAAATTGCCAACGGTGATGTATTTCTTGACGGAACATACCAATATCAACAGTGGTGTTTATATCGTAAAACATGATTCAGCGGGCAAAGTGACAAAACGCATCAAGGCTCCAAGATACCCAAATTGTATAGTTGTGGAAAAAGGTGAATGTAAAAAAGAACCAATCCAAATGGCGACTTTTACAGGTTTGGACTATCTGTATTTGAAATTGTGCATTATGCCACAGTTAAAAAGAAGCAGTGTTCGTTAAAAACAACCCCCGACGCCGTCGGGGTTTTTATTATTGTGGTTCACATGAAACATGGCCGTCCCAATATTGTTCATACCCAGTTGTAACCTTGGTTGTGCCTGTTGGACAGTCCGCATACAAATTAGTTTCATCAAATGTCCATTTCCACATGTTTTCTGCCGTTGGGCTGCCGTTATTTATTAGACCTGCAAATGTAGTTGGTGGTATGTAGCCCGAAAGATTCTCGCAGGCATTAAATGTACCCCAAAACATACTTTTAGCTGCATCAGTAATACCACTAAATAATCGCGGTGGTATTGATGTTATACCCGCACCAGAAAAGGTGTTATCGAATGCATGCATCGCACCACCGGTAAGACCGTCAAATAGATTGGACGGTATACTAGTAAGACCGGTACAGTTACTAAATGTCGTGTAGAACATAAAATCTGTCACAGATCCACTCAAGCTACCAAATAAACCACTTGGTATTTCTCCGGTAAGCTTGCGACATTCATTAAAAGTATATTCAAACATCTCATCTACGGGTGTTCCGTGAAGTCCGCTGAAAAGTGTTGGTGGAAGGTTTCCTTCAAGGTTGACGCACCCACTAAACGTGCCGATGAACCTTGGGTTTTTACCGTCACCGCCATTATCAATGGTTGGGAATATTGTGCTTAATGATCCGCTGATGTATTTAATGTTTTCAGGTGTTGCTGTTGAAGGTTGAGAAAAACTTATGGTGGCATCATTATCCAAATCATACCCTGTCGCTAAACCACCAATTTTTATGGTATAGGAACCGGCGGTTTGGTAGTTGTGTGATGGCGACCAATATGTTCCATCAAAATCTTCTGCTGTAATTATATGTTTTTCGGTTTCACCATCGCCCCAGTCAATATAGAATGTCCCCTTCGCAAAGATTTGGAATTGGAACCTTTCGGTGTCACTGGTTGTTGTGATTTCGAATTTAGAATCTATGCATTCACCATTAACCAAGAATTGACTATCGCCGCAGGATGTGCCACCACCACCGGAGCCACCGCCGTTTTCATCCACAACACATGCAACGCTATAGCCCCACGATTGTCTGTATGGTTCAACCCGTGAATCTAACTTATAGCCCGTCGGACATTGTGCTGGCATAGCCGTAGAGGCAAATGTGCTGTTAAATGCTGTGACGCCCGATGGTAATTCGGTCAGCCCTTCGTACATACTGGTCGGGACATAACCACCCAGATTTTCACAATGGTTAAATGTACGTGCGAACATACCAGATGCCGGGGTTCCAGATACCGCACCGAACAGATTTTCTGGTATGGTGCCAGTAATATTAGTGCTAAATTCAAATGTCCCCCAATACATACTTTCTGCTGGCGTACCACTTATTTTCTTGAATAATTCGGTTGGCAAAGCAGTCAAACCATCACAGTTGGCGAATGTCTGATAGAACATGCTGACTGCTGGTGCGCCCTGTATGCCACTGAATAACCTGTTGTCAATGGATGTCAGACCCGAACCATTAAATGTTTCTTTGAACATGTTTTGTGCTGGTTCGCCAGATACGCCAGCGAACAGATTATATGGCACACTGGTCAAACTTGTACAGCCAGCGAACGTTTCGTCAAACATCAAAGGTTTCGGGGTGCCCGTGATACGGTTAAACAATCCCGCAGGTACGGTATTCAGTTTTGTGCAATTACGGAATGTACCCGAGAACATAGATGGTGTTGTCTCTGTTATACCTTTGAACAAATCTGCTTCTATGCCGGTAATGTTGGTGCCAGCGAATGTATTGTTAAAGATGGATTCGTGGTTGCCAAGTATATCATCAAAGCCGTCGCTGGTAATGTTTACAAACAAGTCGGCGGGCACTACACCACCAACGCCCGAACCCGAGAATGTGCTACTAAACGCGAATTTCGCGCCATTTGGTACATCCCCGCTTATATTGCCGAACAGACCAGATGGAATTGAACCGCTAAGGTTCTTACAATCTTCAAATGTGCTGTCAAACATGGCGTATGACACGGATCCAGACAAGCCGTTTGAACCGCCAAACAGGTTTTCTGGGATTGAACCAGTCATGTTTTCGCATCCGCTGAATGTGCGCCAGAACATATATGGTGCCGTTGGACCCTTCAAATCTTTGCCACCAAACAGGTTTTCGCTTGATGTCAAATCAGAAGAAATGTTTTTACACCCATAGAACGTTTTTGCGAACATGGATTCTGCTGGTGCGCCATGTATGTAATAGAATAATTGTGATGGTATATTGGTAATCATTGACCCCTCAAATGTTCCTTCAAACATACTTGGTGCTGGGGTGCCGTTTATCCCGCTGAAAAGACCACTATCAACTGGGATATATTTAGGATATTGCCAACTATAATATCCGGCATATGCGAATGTTTCCTTGAACATACTGTCTGCTGGTGCGCCAGATATTCCGCTGAACAAACCAGACGGCAATCTTCCCGACAGGTTTTGAGTATTTCTGAATGTGCCTTCAAACAAGCTTCTGGCGGGGGCACCCTTGATACCAGCAAATAAACTTTCTGGGACTGCGACATTATTGGCGCCGCCATAGAAGTAAGAAGAGGCAAAAGTATTATAGAACATCTTAGATACCGGTGTGATGTTATCGTCCGAAGTATAGAATAAGTTTGCAGGGATGGACGCAATAGTTGTGTCGACGCTGGTACCAGGTGTGGGGATACATGCTCTGAATGTTTCAACGAATCGTGGTGTGTTGCCGTTGTCGTCATTGCCGATAACTGGGAATATTGTACCCAAAGAACTAGATTGATCTATACCAAAGATATCGCATCTTGAACCGTTATAGAAACTGATTGCGGCGGTATCTTCGTCTGTGGAATAGCCAGTTGCAGTACCAGCAATCCGAACAGTGTATTTACCCACGGTTGAATATGTGCAAGTGTATGTTGCGCTGGTAGTATTTGTTCTGGTGATTTTTTTACCAGATACCCCACTGCCCGATAAAGTACCGCCACCGCAATCAACATAGAATGTACCCTTGGCACTCAATGTGAATTGGAATGTGGTCTGTTCCTTGGTCGTTACACTAAACGGCGCAACGACACATTGGTTTTCATTGACCTGTATTTCGTTTCCTGCGCCGGTACAGGTAATCAGGTTCGGTTCTTCTTGCCCTTCTGGTGTGGCTTCGCACGCGGTGCCGGCCTGGTTCAATTCGTGTCCTGTTTGGCATTCACATATGCCACTGCTGTTTGGTGCCGCATAGTCAATACAGCGGCATTCACCGGTGCTTTGGTTGCATGTCCCTGCCCCGCAATCATCTGGACATTCAGGTGTCGGTGTTGGGACGTCACCCGTCGGTTCACATGAAACATGGTTGTCCCAGTAATCGTTATAGCATGTGTTGACCTGTGTTGTGTTCGGGTAGTTGTCGCAACTGGTCGCCAGTTGTGTGCCGGTGAATGCATCCGTCCATGCTTCGTTGTCTGTACAATTGTTGGCGTTAATGAGACCTGCAAACGTGCTACGTGGTATATAGCCAGTCAAATTATAACAATTACGAAACACCCATCTGAACATGTGTTCGGGCGTATATGTAATTTGCGCGAATAAGTTCTCTGGTATCTTGGTAATGCTATCACTCTCCGCGAAGGTGTTAAAAAACATGCTGATTGCATCATTCGGGATGTTGTTAATACTGCTGAACAAGTTTGACGGAATGCTGGTCAGGTTGTCACAGTCCCTAAATGTAGATGCAAACATTTGTGGCGCGCCCTTGGTTATGCTGCGAAATAATCCGTCGGGTATTTCGTGTATGCCACTGTTGACAAATGTTTCGGCGAACATTCTTTCGCCACCCGTTAGTCCATCAAACAAACCTTCGGGAATCTCTTCCAATCGTTTTGTTGACATAAATGTTTGATAGAATTGTGGTGTTGAAGAAAGCCCAGTGCCCTGCAATTGTGGGAACAACTGTGCCAATGATCCAGAAACCCCCCTGACGTTCCTGGGGCGATAGTCCATGGAGTCGCCGTTGGTGTTGCGGAATCGCAGTGCGGCGGTATTTGCGACATCGCTGTATCCTGTTGCCACGCCACCAAAACGAATTACGTATGTCTTACCACCCTCATCTGTGGATGAATAGGTGTGATAATATCCTGTTTCAGTGGTATCTGGTCTGGATATTGTTTCTGCTGGGTCACCGTCGCCCCAATCAACATAGAATGTCCCCTTGGCACTCATAAAGAATTCGAATTTGAGATTGACAATAGGTGTAATGGTCGTGACTTCAAACTTTGATTTTACACAAGTGTTGCCAGATACGACAATCTCGTCGTCTGCACCGGTACAGGTAATCAATATTGGGTCGTTGTCACCGGAACTGCCTGCTGGTTCACAAGACACATAGTGTTTACTTCCTGAATTCCAATAATCTTCGTATCCGGTAATGAATTGTTGCATTCCAGAAAAACTGTCGCAACTGGTTGCCAAGTTGGTGTTGTGGAATGTTTCGCTGAAACCCAGATTTTGTGGGTTGCTGCTTATGAAAAACATGTTTGGTGGTATATAACCGGAAAGGTTGGAACATTCGCCAAATGTGGCCGCAAACAAATTATTTGCGGGTTCTGTTATGCCACTGAATAGATTTTCGGGCAACCGTGTCAAACTTTTACAGTTTTCAAATGTGGTTTGAAACATGGATTGTGTGCTGGTTGTAATATGGCTAAATAATCCGTCCGGTATGCTGGTTATAGGTGTGTTCGCAAATGTGCTGAAAAACATATTTTGTGCAGCCGTTGTTGATGCTGAATCTCCTGTTGGAATACTTGTGATGCTGTTAAACAAGCCCACTGGTATGCTGGTAATCTTTGTGTTTGCAAACGTGGACGCAAACAAAGAGAAAGCGCCAGTGGTAATTCCGCTGAATAATCCAGCGGGTATTGACTCAAGGCCAGAATCTTTGAACGTAGAGTGGAACATATATCTGCCGCCTGTAAGCCCTTGGAACAATCCTTGGGGAACTTCTTTCAGGTTTGTCGCACCCCTAAATGTCTGGTAAAACTGGGGTATTAGGTTCTTTGTGGTGCCACGGGATGGGCACAAAGCTGCCAGCGAACCTGATACAGAGGCAATTTTATCCTGGGTTCCGTTGTTTTCGCTGTAGAATGAAATGGAATACCATGGACTGGTACTATTTCCGTTGTAGTATGAATCCAATGCGCCACCAAAACGTATTTTATAACTGTTGGCGCCCTGTGTATATGTATGAGTATGTTTTTTTACATCCGTGTTTGGGTGTGTCAGCGTTTCGGTTTCGCCGTCACCCCAATCAACATAGATTGTCCCAATTGCTGCTATGCGGAATATAAACTCCGTCGTGTCGGGGGTCGTCGTGATTTCAAATACCGAGTCAATGCAATTCCCATCAACATTGATTTGGTTGTTGGTGCAATTTCCACCATTGCTGTTTTCAACGCATGTGTTGCCACTGGGGATATATGGAGAATTGCAAGTGCAAGTATTATTATTCTTGGTTGCGTTTGAATCGCATGTGCATTCGCCTGTGCTGGTGTTACATGTGCCGGCGCCACAATCTGAATTTTGGGTGCATGCGCCACCGGTTGTTGATTGCGACTGAACCAAATACATGCTGTTTGGAACAGATGTGGCGGTTTGAGTGCCACTTGTATTAATAATAGTGTTGCTTGTGGTTGAGTTTTCGGCATAAACACCGTATGTATTACCGTTGTGCTGCTGTTTTATTCTGTTGAACATAGTGGCAAGTGAAGGTAGTTGATTATTATATAACTTGAACAAGATATAATTATTGCCGTCGCCCGATGATGATAATTCTACGTATTTCTTTATATTTTCGTCACTAAGGCGCAGGTCATCTGGAA
>JAGCOQ010000059.1 GCA_017642625.1 Alphaproteobacteria bacterium
ATATATTTATATCAAAATACAAGCGGTAAATCACGAACATCCATTGGCATCCCATCGCGTTCAGGATCCCATTGGCTTTTTTCCATATCAACCGTACGGTCGCGGTGAAATCTAACCCCCTCGGCACGCAAATCATCATACTGTTGCTGTTCATACCCTGGGATTAAACGTCCATCTTTGAACACCACGCGATGCCAAGGCAGATGCCAACTGTTCTTGTTGTTGGATGCAAAACCCACAAACCGCGCCATACGCGGACGACCAATCATACGCGCAATTTGTCCAAACGTCACCACGCGTCCCGCGGGTATTTTTGCGACAATATCATAAACTTGTTCATTGAAAGTTTTCATAATTCAATTTTTGGCGGAGATGGAGGGGTTCGAACCCCCGATACAGTTTCCTGTATACGCGATTTCGAGTCGCGCGCATTCAACCAGCTCTGCCACATCTCCGAATTCGTGTCGGTATTATACACGAACCTATTCTGTTTTCAAGGTCATTTTATTTTGCTGATTACACATCAAAATTATAGTTTTTGACTGAACGGACAATGGCGGCGACCAAGCGATTTTGATGGTCGGCATTTTTTAACAATTTTTCTTCGGTTGAATTAGAAAGGTGCCCTAATTCAATCAACGCCCCCGGCACAGTTGAACGCAAAACCGCAAACGGCGCATGACGAACACTGGGGCCCGGCTGGGCCTCTACCTTGTTCGCACGGAATGCGCGCGCACAACCGTTGGCGTATTCTTCGCTCATTTCCGCAACGGCGTGTTGTTGCAGTGATGACAACGCGGCACGAATTTCCTTTTCAAATTCAGTGAACCCATCAACCCCGATTTTATCCGCCGCGTTTTCAGATTCCGCCAATTTCTTTGCCTCTTCGTCAGATGCTTTTTCCGACAAAGTATAAATTGAAAATCCCTTGACCGAACGGCTGGGGTTCGCATTGGCATGCAGCGAGATAAACAAATCACCCTTGTGCGTTTCTGCAAATTCGGCGCGTTGCGCCAATTTCAAATAAGTGTCATTAGTGCGGGTCATGTATGTTTTAAAGCCCGCTTCGTCTAACTTGGTGCGCAAACGTTTTGCAACCGACAACACAACATCTTTTTCGCGTGTTCCGCCCCGCCCTATGCACCCAGGGTCTTTGCCACCATGTCCGGCATCAATAATAATGACATGCTTTTTCGGTGGTGCCTTGGTTTCCGCGGTTTTCACAGATTCCGCAATCTTTTGCGCGGCGGTCGCCGAAAAGTCCAACACCAAACGATAGTCATTATCGCCGTTTGGTTCCAACAACATTATTTGAGATTTCTCTAACTTCGTAATCGGCTTGCGTAATGTGGCAACAATATGCAGATGGTCACCAACCTGCGTTTGCGTAATTGCCGACACCAATGTTCCAGATGCCAACGTTGGCTTAACAGACGAATCCGCAGACATATTTGCGATATCAACAACCAACTGATTTTCCGGATACGACAATGAATAAGATGGTCGCGCAGACGATTCAATAACTAAACGGGTCTTGCCGCCGGGCTGGACACCTGTGCGAATTGAGCGTAAAGAGTTTCGTGCAGCAAACGCAACGCGGGGCAAAATCATTGCAACCGTAAAAGCGAAACCGCCGACTTGTAAAAATCCGCGTCTTGAAACTTTCATTGTCATATAATTATATCAGATAATTGTCGCACATTCAACTTTTCCACAACAAAAAAACCGCCCGATTGGGCGGTCGTTATCTTTCACTTGTTTTATTTACTTACACAGTTCGCAAATGCCTGTGCAACCAACGCCTTTTCTTCGTCCGTCATTGCACGAACAGGTATGGTATAGCAACGTGCGCTGTCCCGCATGATGAACACTTTTGTTCCACGAACATATGCGCGTTGCATATCGTCAATTTGCGCACTGGTCAAAAATGCGTTCTGGGTCATAGATGAATTAGACATCGCCGCCTGGACCACTTGATACGCGGTGCTGTAATCCCACATTTCAGAACGTGTCGTCACATCCATCCACACAGACCATGTTTCATATGGGTTTTCTTGGACACTTTCTGATGACGGGAATACAACGCCGGTCACCAATGTTGCCGCCGTCTGTAATACCGTTGGTTCCGAAGAGCCCGAACTGCCATGTGCAACGGTATTAAGTTGCATATTGTCGCCACATGCCAAATTCATACGATTGGTATAACCCGCCAAGACTGCGTCAACTGCAGCCTGCCAATCAGAACCCTTTTTATTCAAATCCAAACTAACGATTTTTTCTGCCCAACCCCAAATGTTCGCACCAACATTACCGGCATTGGCATAGCGCGTCACCATTTCCGCACTGCCCCCCGGAATACCGGCACCACAATAGTCGGTTAATTGGGTTGTTAACATACTTGCCGTTTCATTACCATATGCCAACGCAACCGAATGGCACGCCATAGCCGCTTCTAATTCTTGGCGCCGTTGCAGACACAAATCAGAATGCGATTTTGATAATTGTTCCGCCATATTCGCCATGGATAAGTAAGACAAAACTTCCTGTTGCACATAGGACGGGCACAAACGCGCCGCAGTGTTCATACCGTTAACACCACTTATGGTATTCGCATTATATTGTGGCAACAAAACAGATGTATCTTTCTGCAAACACAACAAGGCATAATTATACAATTCTGATTCCGTGGCATATTGGCAACGACCCGTCCGCTGACCTGGAACGACCGTCACATCACCACAGTAATTCGCCAAGCAATTATAAATCTTTGAACGACATGCCGAATCCACGTCCGGCTGGGTCACCATGTAATATGTTGTGCGTTGATTTGTTCTGTATGCATTAGCCAACCCCTGATTCCCGCGCAGGTTAGTCGTCACCTGGGTCGGCGCATAAACACCACGCGCAGTCTCGGACGCAGAGACCGACACAGCCAACGCATCAGTTGCAATAAAGCCCAATACCGCAAATATAGCAAGCATACTTTTCATGGAAAAATCCCCTCTCGTTATATATAATTTTATCACATAAAACACCTAAACGCAAACACAGATTTGCAAAAACGGTTGATTTAGGGAAATAAATTGATACCCTTTTTATCATGATTGCTATGCCAAATGAAGTTTTATCGCAAATCGAAAACGACATTGTTGCGTTAAGGGGGTTTCTTTGACCCTGATAAATTAACATCAGAAATCGAAAAATTACAAGAAACGGTGAACGACGCAAATCTGTGGAACGATCCAGACAACGCCCGCGCCGTCTTGCAAAAAAAATCTGCATTGGAAAAATCACTGGCTGAACTGCGCGAACTGGAATCGGAATACGAAAATGTGCGCGACCTGTATTCAATGGCACCAGACGACGCTGATGTTATATCTGCGATTGAAAAATTGGCATCTGCGGCACACCACGCGAAACTTATCACCCTGTTTAATGGACCGGCGGACAATGACGGTGCCTTTTTGTTTATTCAAGCGGGGGCTGGTGGAACCGAAGCACAAGATTGGGCGCAAATGTTATCGCGCATGTATTCCCGATGGGCTGAACGCCATGGCTTTACCATTGAAACAATCGAAGAACACATGGGCGACACCGCTGGAATAAAAAATATAACTTATCGTATCAGTGGTCTGCGCGCATACGGTTGGTTAAAAAATGAAATCGGGGTTCACCGCTTGGTTCGTATTTCGCCATTTAACGCCAACGGCAAACGCCAAACCAGTTTTGCATCTGTTGATGTTTGGCCAGATGTTGATGACACGATTGATATCGAAATAAACGAAAAAGATTTACGCATTGACACATACCGCGCATCTGGTGCGGGGGGCCAGCATGTTAACAAAACCGACAGTGCCGTTCGCATTACCCATATTCCGACGGGTGTTGTTGTCACATGCCAAAATGAACGCAGTCAATTCCAAAACAAAGATATGGCAATGAAGATGTTGCGTTCCCGCCTTTATGAATTGGAATTGAAAAAACGCGCCGAAGCCGAAGATGCCGCAAAAGCCGCCCAAAAGAAAATCGAATGGGGCAGCCAAATAAGAAACTATGTTCTGTATCCGTACCAGTTGGTCAAAGATGTTCGCACCGGTGTTGAAAAAACAGATTCCGCCGCGGTGCTGGACGGCGACTTGGATGACTTTATGCTAGCCCTGTTACAACGGGGATAACGCACTTGCAATTTTCCCATACAATCGTATAATGTCGGGGTCTGCACCCGTGGCTCAATTGGATAGAGCGTTGCCCTCCGAAGGCAAAGGTTGCGCGTTCGAATCGCGCCGGGTGCGCCAGTTATGCGCGACCAAGCGATTTGAACGCGCCGCGTTCGACAATGAGTCCGCAAGAACAAGCAAGCGCAGTTCGAGCGGCAACGAATGCCGCGCAGGTTTGAAAAACCGAGCGAATCCGCCGGGTGCGCCATTTTTAAAAGGAAAGAGAGATGAAAAGATTCCTGTTATTACCAGTTTTGTTTTTGACCGCGTGCAACAGCGTTTATGTCAAACCAAATTCGTTGGACAAATCCGCGGTTGTTTACACACAACGCGGTGGATACACCATGAAGCGCAGTATCAAAGAAGCACTGGAAGAACGCGGATACACGGTCGTTGTCGGGAACCTTAAAAGCGGCACATATATGGATGGCGAGGAATTTGAGACAGATATCGAGAAAAACGAAATACCCGCAAATGTTCGTTATATTGTAAAAACTTCGGAAAGACGGGAAAAGTTTAATCCGTTTTGGTGTCCGCTGAATGGTTTTTGGTGGTGGAACTTTAATGTATCTATTTCGGATCAAAAAACCGGTGAAGAAATTATGACTTGGCG
>JAGCOQ010000060.1 GCA_017642625.1 Alphaproteobacteria bacterium
CTGCGATTCGACCGATTGACGACACAATGTTGTTGTCATATGCCCTGCACGGCTCGTTGCATGGGCACGGGCTGGATGAACTGGCGACGAAATATCTGGGACACACCGATATTCCTTTCTCGTCGCTGTTCCCAGCCGGCACGCGCGACGCAGACAAACATTTTGATTTGTTGCCGATTGATACCGCCGCACCATACGCCGCCGAAGATGCATCTGTTTGTTTCGCGCTGTATGAACTTATGCGACCGGAATTGGACGCAAATGAAAAACTGCGTAAATTGTATGAAACATGCGACCTGCCCTTGATGCCTATTTTAATGCAGATGGAACGCAACGGCGTGTTGGTGAACCGCGCGGGGCTGAACAGTTTATCAGGCGCGTTCCATGACCAGTTGCAAAAACTTGAATCAGAAATCTGGAAATTGGCGGGACACGAATTTAATATCGCCAGTCCAAAGCAACTGGGGGCGATTCTGTTTGATGAATTGAAGTTGCCTGAAAATCGCAAACGTTCAACGGACGCGGACACACTGAACGATTTAATCGATTCGCATCCGATTGTTGAAAAGATTTTGTCGTGGCGTTCAATCGCGAAATTGGCGGGCACCTATGCGGACGCGTTGCCGAAACAGATTGCATCTGACGGTCGCATTCACACAACATATCTACAGACCAGCACGAACACCGGTCGCTTGTCCAGTCGTGATCCGAATCTGCAAAACATTCCGATTAAAACCGAACTGGGCGAAGAGATTCGTAAATGTTTCGTCGCACCCGCGGGTCGCAAACTGATTTCCGTCGATTATTCCCAGATTCAATTACGGTTGCTGGCGGATGTCGCAAATGTGAAAACTTTCCGCGAAACATTTAACGCGGGCGATGATATTCACGAACAAACCGCGCGCAAGATTTTTGGTATCGCGAAAAATGCACCGGTGCCAAAGGAAATGCGTCGCGCCGCAAAAACGGTTAATTTCTCTATTATTTACGGCATATCTTCGTTCGGGCTGTCGGGGCAACTGGGGGTATCGCGTGGGCAAGCCGCAGAAATAATCAATTCATACATGGCGGGCATTCCGGAAATTAAAAAGTATATTGATGATATTCACGCATTCGCAGAACGAAACGCGTGCGTTTATACGCCATGGGGTCGCCGAATCGAATTGCCTGAAATAAAAAATCCACGTATGCGTGCATATGCCATGCGTGCCGCCGTCAACGCACCGATTCAAGGGTTCGAGGCGGACATTGTCCGACTTGCCATGGTGGAAATTGACAAGAATATTATTCAACCGAATCACGACATCATAAAAATGATTATGCAGGTTCACGATGAAATCATATTTGAATGCGACGAATCGCGCGCCGAAGAGTTCGCAATGAAAATTAAAACCGCAATGGAAACCGTGACGAAAATATCGGTGCCACTGGTCGCCGAATATGTAATCGGCGAAAAATGGGGAAAATAAAACACCGCCCAAACGGGCGGTGTTTTTATTTAAGAACAAAGTGAACACAATACTGCGGTTTTTTATCAGCCCCCAATGATGCACGAACAACTTTGTTTGACGCAACCTGGACCGCACGATACAAGTTATCTTGGCTCTTGCGTTCCGTCTTGGTCAAACCATCAATCGCCTTGGTAATTTCAATTTGGATTTGACGTTTCATAAATCCAGTTTCATCTGTTTCGAAAATACCGGCACTAGAAACCTCTGGCGTGCCCTTAAGGAAACCGCGTTTATCAACCGGCAGCGTGACAAACACCGCACCACTGGTCGCGATTTTACGACGATTCTTATACACTTGGTCGTCGGCGCTGCGTTCGGTTTCGCCCTCCATAACGACCATGCCGGTGTCAACTGTTTCACAAACATATGGTTCGTTTCCGTCCGACAGTGCAATCATTTCGCCGTTATGCACGACCATCATATATTTTGCGCCACCGCGTTCCATTGCCATCTTACCGTTCAGCATTTCAGTTATGTATTCACCATGCATTGGGATTGACACTTGGGGGTGCACCATATCATAGAACCGTTCATATTCTGGACGGCCCGCGTGACCGCTGGCGTGAACATTGTTCGTATCAAATATAGTATGTGTTTTGATACCCATACGCGCCAATTTGTTATACAGGAACGAAACATCTTGTTCGCGTCCCGGAATAATAATCGCACTGAACACAACCGTATCGGTCGGCATCAATTTCATTTCCTTTACATGACCACGACACAGACGCGTCAGCATAGCAAACTGTTCACCCTGGGAACCGGTCAAGTAAATCGCCTGCTTTTCCGCCGGCAAATCCTTAATCTCGTCAAACAAATACAAATCGTCATTGCCCAGATAGCCCATATCTATACCCATCTGACGAAACTCTGGCAATCCAACATATGGCACAGGGTTTGGATTACTGCGTTCTTTTATCGCAGCAATACGACCCGACATATGTGCCGCTTCGGCCAACATTTTCATACGCGCGATACTGCGGGAATAGCCGGTCACGATAACGCGCCCTGGGGCATTTTTCATAATTTCCGCCAAAGAATCACGCACTTGGATTTCGGTTGTTTGGACCTCTTGACGATCAGAGTCCGTTGAATCGCACGCACAGGCAAGCAATTTAGGATCCGAACCAATTTCACGCAACCGCGCAAAGTCGGTCGTATCTTCAATCGGGTTGTCGTCGTTAAATGTCCAGTCGCCCGTATGCAAAATCTTGCCCGCTGGGGTTTTGATAATTAACATCTGCGCTTCGGGCACTGAATGCGTGACGTGGAAAGTTTCCACTTCGAATGGATCAAGTTTCAATGTCGCGCCATGGTGGTCAAAGATAATGATGTCTTTGCCATCACGCAATTCCATTTCCATACCCGCAAATGTTTTCTTGATGATTTCGCCCGGAAAACGTGTGCAATAAATCGGCTTTTTAAACTTTGGCCAAATAAACTTTAATGCACCAATGTGGTCTTCGTGGCCGTGGGTAATAACGAAAGCGACAACATCTTTCTTGTGCTTTTCCAGCCAAGTTGTGTCGCAATATTGAACGTCACCAGCACCGATTTCTTCTTCCAAGAAACCCATACCACAATCCACGACCAGATATTTGCCCTTATACTTATAGACATACATATTCTGGCCAATGTGTTCCAAACCGCCCAGCGCAACGAAGTATATTTTTTCATCATTTTCTTCGGATTCATGCGCAGGTTTATCTGCGATAGTTTTTGCTTTTTTAACGCGTTTTGCGGATTCGTCCGCGGCGATTTCTTCTGCGATTTCCGCAGGTTTTGCTTTATGTAATCTTACCATTTATAATCCTTTTTTTATGTTTATATTTTCGTCACCGCTGGAATCCATTGCCAATAAAGAAACATCTTTATTCGTAGTGAATCCGCGGCGACGTGCCGTTCCCCATTAAATTAAGTCAAATTAAAAGGGATTGTTGTCGGTATTGTCATAATACTGACCTCTCTGTGTGCCAATTATACCAAATTACCCAAAAAAATCAATAAAAATGTCCATTTTTACCCACTTCCGTATTGACAAAAGTGCGATATGTAATACACTGGTGGCATAACCAAAAGGATTTATTATGGAAAATGACCCACTAACATTTGAAGAAAAACAAGATCACGCTTTTGACAATTACAGAAATCGACGCGACAAATTAGCCAACACTTTAAGAAAGACAGCTAACAAGAGTTCTTTCCACGACAACATGGTTGCGTGCTTGGTTGGTGGTGCTGTGTTTGGTGCTTTGATGGCGATTATGCTTGGTCGTGCCAATTCTGATGTTCCTGTGCGTGATGCCAAGGGGCGTATTGTTGAATATAAGTATGACGGCCACAGAATGACCCGCACAATGTTGGCAACTTTGGCGATTGCAATGTTGCTTGCAGCGGCAACACTTGGCATCGAAGATCTTAAAGCCAACTACCGCAATAAAAAGCAAGGGCTTATCTTAGCCGATGATATGTTTGACAAATCTTTTGAAAAAGCATTAAAGACATATCTGCCAGAAGTCAATGCACCTTTCCGCGCCATTGTTGCACGCGTTCTGATTATGAACAATATGTCATATTCTGAATTAAAGGCATTGCGTTCAATCGCTACATCTGCTGCGGTGCAGTATAACGAAGAAACAGGACATTATGACATATCCGAAAAAGCCATAGACGAAGCATCAAAAATCATTGAA
Source organism: Alphaproteobacteria bacterium (assembly GCA_017642625.1). The sequence continues at coordinate 4,205 of JAGCOQ010000060.1, forward strand.
AACTTTGTCAATTCTCACATTGATGTCGGCACCAATGTCATACGCATCATGCATGGCGAACGTCCGACTGACTATTATTTGCAGTTGCATGAAAACCAAAGATAAAAAAATCCGGCAATCGCCGGATTTTTTTTATTCCCCTATTCTGCCAATGTTCCAACCGACATAGTGATACGACGAATACCACTGCTGATTGATTTTTCCTTGTTCACCTTGGCACGAATAATTTCACCAGTGTGATAAACATGTGTTCCACCACAGAGTTCACAAGAAACATCACCCGCGGTAATAACTTTTACTTTATCGCCATACTTTTCACTGAACAATGCCATCGCGCCACGTTTTTTGGCTTCATCCAAAGACATTTCTTCGTGTTTAACCGGCATATCGGCGGCAATCCATTTATTCACCAATTCTTCGACCGCAGTTTTTTCTTCTGCTGTCATGGCGCGACCATAACTAAAATCGAATCGCACAGAATCCGGTGAAACTTTTGATCCGCGCTGTTCAACATCATCATTCAAGACTTGTTGCAACGCCGCCTGAAGTAAATGTGTCGCGGTATGTGCGCGTGCAGTTTGCTGGCGCACAGGTTCATTTATTTGTGTCGTGACCGTATCACCGACCGCGACATCTGCGACCAAGTTTCCCTTATGCACAACAACACTGTCCACGCGATTCGTTTCCATAACATTCATAACCGGTGCACCGTCGCGCAGAATTGTCCCCATATCACCAACCTGACCCCCTTGGGTGCCATAGAAGTTTGTTTTATCCAACGCGATTTCAACTTCGTCGCCAGACGACGCAGACTTTACAAATTCACCATTTTTCAGAATCGCCAACACGCGTGATTGCAAAGACGCGTCAGGTGCATACTTTGACGAATCGTCGGTCGCCGGCAAATCGCCCTGTGATTCCCACAGCACACGCGTGCCCTTGGTATCTGCACGTGAACGTTCCTTTTGTTCCGCCATAGATTTTTCAAAGCCCGCAACATCAACCGCGATATTTTTATCACGCAAAATCATTTGCGTTAAATCCAATGGGAAACCATAGGTATCAAATAATTTAAATGCAACTTCGCCTGGCAACACACCGTTGTTGATTTTCGGCAATTCTGCATCCAACAATTTCATACCGTTTTGCAACATATCTGCAAAAGCGTTTTCTTCGTTTTCAATAATTTCAACAACGCGTTTTTGTTCGCGTGCCAATTCTGGATACGCATCACCCATTTCTGTAATCAATGCCGGATACAGTTTTGACAACAACGCACCACGATGCCCCAACATCTGACCATGACGCATTGCGCGACGCAAGATTCGACGAATCACATAGCCACGATCAGTGTTTGATGGGATAACACCATCTGCAATCGCAAAACCAACAGAACGCAAATGGTCGGTAATAACTTTGAACGAAGTGACATTTTCAGGCGTTTCATGCACCCCCGTCACATCACTTACCGCGCGTTTCAACGCAACAAACAAATCGGTATCATAGTTATCCATTTTGTTTTGCAATATTGCTGCGACACGTTCCAGTCCGGCCCCAGTATCAATATTTTTCTTTGGCAGTGGTGTCAAATTACCATTCGCATCGCGATCAAACTGCATAAACACATCGTTCCATATTTCAACATAGCGTTCGCCTTCATCGGCCGCGCCCGGCAAACCACCCGGCAAATCAGCACCCATATCATAGTGCATTTCAGAACAAGGGCCACATGGTCCGGTATCGCCCGCCGACCACCAGTTATCTTTATCCCCCAGTCGTATTGCTTCTTTGCCTGCTACTTTTTTCCAAATCGCTGTGGCTTCGTCATCAGAATAATGTGTTGTCACAACAATACGATTCGGATCCAGTTTAAATACTTTGGTCAACAATTCCCACGACATAGCAATTGCTTCTTCTTTGAAATAATCACCGAACGACCAATTCCCCATCATTTCAAAGAAAGTATGATGCCGACCGTCAAAACCAACATCTTCCAAATCATTATGTTTACCACCAGCACGAATACATTTCTGAATATCGGCGACACGTGGCGCAAATGCTGGTTCAATTCCTTGCAATATACCCTTCCATGGAACCATACCGGCAACAGTAAACAATAATGTCGGATCATCAGGTATCAACGAAGCCGATGGCACAATTTTATGTCCATGCGATTCAAAATAATCTAAAAACGCTTTGCGTATATCATTATAAGTCATGTATTTCCCCATTTTTTTATCTGTCCAATTTTACTCGCAATAAACCATGGTTGCAATCTAAAATTGCAACAAGTGCATAAAATGTGGTATAATAATAAATAAAGGTAAAACAGATATGAAAAAGGGATTGTTATATGCTGCGATTGCGTTGGCTGCGATTGTTATCGTGGCGGGCTTCAGCATGCAACTGGGGACCCCACCGGATTTTCATATTCCCGAATCTGTTGCCGACGAAGTTTTGTTTGTTTGCCCGATGGCAAGCACGACGTGGGATTCTATTGCGCTGGTTCTGCACCCATTTTCGAAATATATCGTCAGTGCCTTTTTCTTTGCGGTTGTTTTATTGCTGTTTGGTTGGGGTTGGCAATTATATCAAAACTTAATCACCGATAAATTCAAACGCGAATCATTCAAGACAATTTGGGGACTTACCAAGTTCACATTTTGGGCCGGCGTAGTTGTGTGGTTATTACTTGCCACACCCAACAGTTTCCGCCGTGTTGAACGCACTGATGTTGGTGGTGATTGGATCTTGTGTGAAAGCACCACAGATGGTGCGAAACCCGTTCTTGCGAAGTATGTTCGCAGACGGTGATATTTGTCAATATTTAAAAAAAATCATATTTTTAAAATATGCTCTTGACTTGAAAGCCCGATTTCTCTACGATTCGGTTAAGCAGTACAGGCAATGTCCTTGAAATGCTAGGATTTCGGGATCGCTTTCAAAGACATTGCCTATTATCTGCGGGACACACCTTAATTAAATATTTAATGAAAAGGAGAAACACATGAACAAAGCACAATTGATTGAAGCAATTGCAAACGAAATCAACGTTACAAAAGCTACAGCAGCTGCAAGC
>JAGCOQ010000061.1 GCA_017642625.1 Alphaproteobacteria bacterium
CATTTGTTGAATTATTCCGGTATGGATGTTTTGGTGCGCTTTCGTCGTCATCGTGGATATGATGTGTTGTTCCCTATGGGATTTGATGCAATGGGTATTGCGGCGGAAAACTATGCCAAGAAAATTGGCAAGCATCCCGCCGACGTTGCACGTGATTTGGTGAAAGTTTATTCCGAGATGATTGATCGCGCCGGTTGGTCGGTTGATCCAGAAACACGTGTTCCGACATCTGACCCAGGGTATATCAAATGGACCCAGTGGATGTTCATTCAATTATTCAAAGCCGGCTTGGCGTATAAGTCTGAATTGCCAATGAACTGGTGCGAAAACTGCAAAACAACATTTACCAACGAAGAATTGGAAGATAACAAGTGTCCGCGTTGCCACAATGTTATTGAAAAGAAAGAAAAGTTGCAGTGGAATCTGCGCCTGTCGCAATATGCGGACAAGTTGTTGGACGGTTTGAAAGATGTCGATTTCGAAGAAAGAATTAAAAAGGACGAAATAAACCTTATTGGTAAATCGCATGGTGCCGATATTGATTTCAAAGTCGGTGATGATGTTATGACGGTTTATACGACCCGCCCTGATACTATCTTTGGTGTGACATTTTGTGTTATTGCGCCGGAACATAAGTTGTTAAAGAAATGGCTGGATGACGGCAAAATCAAAAACGCTGATGAAGTTCGTGCCTATATCAAAGAATCCGCCGCGAAAACAGAAATTGAACGCACAGACGCGACACGCGAAAAGACCGGTGTTCGTTTGGACGGTATTATGGCGACTAATCCGTTTACTGGTCGTGAAATACCAATCTTTACATCTGACTATGTGTTGGTTGATTATGCGTATGGAACGATTATGGCGGTGCCGGCGCATGATTCACGCGACTGGGATTTCGCGAAAAAGTTCGGTTTGGAAATTATTCCTGTGTTGGCGGGTGGCGAACCAGATAAAGTTTGGGAAGGTGACGGTGAACACATTAACTCTGATTTCATGAACGGCATGAACAAGGTTGATGCGATTGCCGCGGCGATTAAGTATGGTGCCGAACATGGTTTTGCACGTGGCACAACAAAATATAAATTAAAGGATTGGGGTTTTTCGCGTCAAATGTATTGGGGCGAACCAATTCCAATGGTGCATTGTGAAAAGTGTGGTTGGGTGCCGGTGCCGGAATCTGAATTGCCGTTGTTGCAACCCATGTTAGATGACTTTTCGCCAACCGAAACAGGCGAAGGTCCATTGGCGCGTGCGACCGATTGGGTTAATACCACCTGCCCTAAGTGTGGTGCGCTGGCGAAGCGCGAAACAGACACCATGCCACAATGGGCGGGGTCTTCGTGGTATTACCTGCGCTATTTGGATCCGAAAAATGATAAAGAGTTCTGTTCATGGCAACAGATGGAAAATTGGATGCCGGTGACACACTATAATGGTGGTCATGAACACAATACGCGTCACTTGATTTATTCGCGTTTTTGGCACCATGCGTTGTATGATATGGGTTTGGTAAATACGCCGGAACCGTATGCGCGTCGCACTGCGTTGGGTTTGCTGATGGGCAACGACGGATATAAAATGTCAAAGTCGCGCGGTAATGGCTTTATGGCGGCGGATTTGGTGAACAGTGTTGGCGCAGACGCGGCACGTGTTTCGGTGCTGTCGCTGGGGCCATGGGATAACAATGTTATCTGGACCGAAGGTGCATTGGCGGGTGTGCAACGTTTCCTTAAACGTGTCGAAGCGTTTTCGGACAACCTGACTGACGAACCAATGACGGCGGAGCAAGAACGGTTGATGAATCAACTGATTGCCGATTTGACCGAACGAATCGACGGTATGAAGTTCAACACGTCTATTTCCGCCATGATGGAATATGTGAATGCGTTTCCAGGGGGTAAAATGCCCCGCCCTGCGTATGAGGCATTGATTCAGGTGCTGAATCCGTTTGCACCATTTTTGACCGAAGAAATGTGGGAAAAATTGGGACACAAGGATATGTTGGTGTTCGAACCATGGCCGACATTTGATGCGTCCAAGTTGGCAAAGAACGATATGACGATTGTTGTGTCGATAAATGGCAAACGTGCAAACGAATTTGTTGTGCCGGTTAATGCAACAGAAACTGAAATAACCACTGCGGCAAAAACGGCGGCGGGCGCGAAACTGGACGGCGCAACGATAATTAAAACAATCGTTGTTCCAAACAAGTTGGTTAATTTTGTGATTAAAAAATAAAATTGGCTATTGTCAAAAAGAAGAAATCTAAAAGTAAATAAAAAACCGCCCAAATGGGCGGTTTTTAAATGAACTAAGAAATCTTTTGAATTCGGCGAACACGACGTTCGCAATCATCAAATGGGCTTTCCAAGAAAGTTTGAACACAAACGAAAGCCATTTCAATATCAATATCGTCCGCAGCCAACGCCAAAACATTTATGTCGTCATGGAAACGGTCGTCGCGTGCTTGATCCGGACGATCAACGCGTGATGCACGAATATGACGATAGCGATTCGCTGCAATCATAATGCCCGCCCCTGTGCCACAAATAATAATTCCGCGTGATTTCGGGTCAGATTCCATTGCATCAGCCAATTTAGCCGCAACATCTGGGTAATCGACCGGCGTGTTTAAATCGTCGGTTCCCAAATTCACAACCACATAGCCCGCCGCATTCAGCATTTCAATAAGATACAATTTCAGACCTACCCCGCGGTGATCAGCGGCAATATAAACCTTGGACACAGTTTTATTCATGTTTTTTATCCTTATCCTTGCGCTTGGTTAATTTACACTCTAACGCAGTGTTTGCAGTGATGTTGAGTGTGCGATAACTTAATTCGCCACGCATTTGTGCCGCGCTGAACATATTTGCACTGTTTACAGTCGCAGGGCCATTTAATGTGCCGTGCAAGAACAATGTGTCGGCAACGATTGCGCCCTCTACCATACCGCCCCGCCCGATTACGACGGTTGTTGCGGTAATATTTCCGACAATATGCCCATGAATTTGGACAGTGTGGTCTGTTTTAATATCCCCCGTCACATTGCAACCAGCACCAATAACGGTTGGTGATTGCTTTTCACTTGAATTAGTAAATGCCAACATCTCTCATTCCTTTACAAAATTGCTGGGGTTAAATGGTTCGCCCTTGTACCGTATTTCATAGTGCAAGTGCGGTCCCGTTGAACGCCCAGAAGACCCACCAAGTCCCACAACCATTCCCGGACGAACCCAATCGCCACGAGCCACTTTGGCTTGGGA
>JAGCOQ010000062.1 GCA_017642625.1 Alphaproteobacteria bacterium
AACGCATGCGTCGGGGGTTGCCGCCAAATACAGTTCAAATGCATTTACCGAAACAACCGGAATATTTAAACCCATTGCCAACCCCTTGGCATAGGCGATACCAATTCTGATACCGGTAAAACTGCCGGGGCCAACGACAACACCAATGGCGGAAATGTCGGACCATTTTGCGCCACATTGTTTAATAAATTTTTCGGTTTCGGTTGGCAATGCGATTGATTGTTTTTCCACGGCGACAGATGCGTATTTTTCGCCCAATACGAATTCAAGATTGTTCCCCGATGTATTAATTATCAGTATCATCTTCTTGCCTGGTTATAAAATAGCTCGAAATACAGTTGTGCCGCAAAGGGCAAGACTTGTTGTTGTATGCGTTTTTTATTTGTATGTTTAATAGTGCACCTGAAGCTTCCGGCTTCTCTTGTGCATTCAATTGCCAACCCTGTTGATTTCGCACGGATAGTTTCTTTCGAACCTTTAAGATCATACCGCACCGTGAAGCAAGAACGCTGCTTATATATACTGGTGTAAAAACCAACCTGGTTCGCAAGTCCATTGGGGAGTTCTTGCTTTTTTACAATGCCGTCCGCAGAAACAAATCTGACTTGTCTTGAACCACCTTTTTTACTCTTTTTCGACATAATTTGATTCCTCATTTTTATAAAATTATTTATTAATCGTTGCCCGAAGAATTAATTACAAGAATCATCTTTTGCGCTCTTCAAAAAGTTTGTAATACAGCATTGGAACATAGCCATATAATATCTTTAAATCGTTGGTTCTTACATTTGTAACCGTTGCAGTATAGTGCGCGTGATCCAATATGTCTTCGGGAACCCCCGGAATATAATCTTTGAACGCACGTATTCTCATATTTGGCGATTCAGCAAGATACATTTTGCGCACACAACCAGGAATCTTGGATTCAAGATTGTCTTGTTCTGTTATAATGAAATGTTTAACGCTGTCATATATATTGTTATATTGGGCAAGGTTTTGGGCGGTTCCTTTGTCTACAAAGCATTCTTCTTTTTCGCCATTTACTTCACGATATATAACTTTTCTGACTGCTACTCTGGTCATAATCTTACCCCAAATCCAATTTTCTTATTTAATCCCACTGATTTATGCACAGACAATAAATCATCTATTTTTGCGATTGTAAAATCTGTGGGGACATCTTCGCCGTCGTTTTGCAACAATGCGCGACGCAACATTGCGGTCAGTTCGCGCTGTAATTCACGAACGCCTTCTTCGCTGGTATAATTTTGAATTATATGGCGAATTGCATCATCCGATATAAATATGTTTTGTGCAGCCCAGCCCGTATCGTGTGCCGCGCGTTTAATAAGGTGTTCGCGCGTAATACGAACCTTTTCATCCATGCTGTATCCCGGTATTTCAATGATTTCCATACGATCCTTTAATGCGTTGGAAATGTTCAGCGTGTTGGCGGTCGCGATAAACAGAACATTTGATAAATCAAAATCCACTTCTAAATAATGATCGCGGAAGTTTTTGTTTTGTTCTGGATCCAAGATTTCCAACAAAGCAGATTCCGGATCGCCACGCCAATCGCGCCCCATTTTATCTATTTCGTCCAGCACGATAACAGGATTATTTGCTTTGCAACGTTTTAGCGCATCCATAATGCGGCCAGTTTGTGCGCCAATATAAGTCTTGCGATGACCGCGGAAATGCGCCTCGTCTGAAATACCACCCAACGAAATGCGTTGATATTTACGACCCAATGCAGCGGCAATAGATTTGCCCAGTGACGTTTTTCCAACACCCGGCGCACCAACGAAGCACAAAATGCTGCCTTGGTTTTTGCCGGTTTTCTTCATAACCGCGATATGTTCCAAAATGCGTTCTTTGACCGCGTCCATACCGGAATGTTCGCTGTCCAGCACCGCGCGGGCGGCTTTTAAATCAATCGTTTGTTTGTCGGATTTGTCCCATGGCATAGACAACATTTCGTCCAGATATGCCTTTAACAAGCCACCTTCGTTTGACATTGGCGACAAAGTGCGCATGCGACGCCATTCAGACATTGCCTTTTCTTTGGCTTCCGCCGGCATAGGCGATTTTTCAATGCGGCTGCGCATATTTTCGGCGTCCATTTCTTCGTTATCTTCGCCCATTTCATGCTGAATCGCGCGCATCTTTTCCTGTAATATTGCTTCGCGGCGACCTTTTTCCATTTGTTGATTTATGCGACGGTTAATGGAATCTTCGATTTTCATTGTTTCCGCCAGCAGATTTACTTGTTCCAGCAAAATAATCAACTTTTCGCGCCATGTTTCCGCACACAGAATGTTGATTGCGACGTCTGTGTCAATATCC
>JAGCOQ010000063.1 GCA_017642625.1 Alphaproteobacteria bacterium
AAAGTGCAAAAATCCATGATTTCTTCATTTTTGTTCTCTCTTTTTTTTTATTTTATCAAATAAAGCATTTTGATTCAAGGGTCGATTTATGATAAAATTAAATGTAATGTCAAACATAGTTCTTGATTCTTTGTTGGAACCATTGGCGGAATTCTATACCCCCACATTTGTGGAAGAAATCGCCATAAATCACGCAGGCCAGGTGTGGATGCGCCTGCATGGTGCGCGTATTCCATGGGTCGCATATGACGCGCCCCAGTTGTCGAAACAATACTTGGTGGATTTGATTCATACGGTTGCAAATATTTATGAACGTCCATTTGATCCAATTCATGGTATGCCGGTTGTTTATGCAACACTGCCTGGCAACCACCGTTTTTCAGCCATCGCTGGTCCGAACGTGCAATATGATGAACGCGACGTCACCGGCGGTGTCGCAATGAGTATTCGTGGTGGTGGTGCGCCGGATACCAGTTTTGAAAACTATCATTTGGAACGCGGTAAAAAACTTTTAAAGGTTAAACCACGTGAAAGTGTTCGTCCAGATGACCCATACGACCGCCTTATGTCCGCCATAAATGACGGCAGTCCGATTTTGATAAGTGGTGCGACCGCGACCGGTAAAACAACATTCTTGAACCACATGTTGACCCTTATTGACCAAAACAGTCGCGTTATTACGGTCGAAGACGCGCGCGAAATTCGTGTTCCTCAAAACAATCGTGTTCATTTCGTCTTGTCGCGTACCGAACAAACAAACGAATTCAACTATGCGCGATTGTTAGACTTGGTCGTTCGTATGACACCTGATGTTATTATTGGTGGTGAAATCTCGACTGACAATGCATCTGTGCTGTGGGAAATGTTGGGAACGGGTCACGACCACTTCTATACCACGATTCACGCCGAAAGTGCCGAAGCCGCCTATGCCGCATTCGCAGACCGCATTTTGCACACTCAACCCGCATATGATCGTGGCGAATTAATCGAAGAAATGAAAAAAAAGATTCGTGTTGTGCAATTATCGCGTGATGGCGCACTGCGTGCCGTGACCGAGGTTGTGTAACCCCCCTACATAAAATTAACTGGATTCACATCAATTTTGACACGAATGTTTGTCGGCTGTTTTACGCGTGCAATCCAATCGGCAACAATCGGTTGCAATTTTGCGCGTACATCACCTGCAACCAAGAACCGCATACGATACCAATTACGAATTTGATAAATCTGTGCCGGCACCGGTCCCATTATTCGCCCGCCGTTTATGTTTGGTGCCACCGCCGCTAAATCTGCACAGTATTTTTGTAAAATGTTTTCACGCGACCCTTCGATAACAACCGCAATCAGTTGCCCATACGGTGGCATTTTTGCCATGCGCCTCCCCGCCATATCGGTCGCCATAAAATCATCACGACTGGCACTACAAATTGCATTTAATACCGGATGGTCGGGCTGATACGTTTGCAACAACACGCGCCCCGGAAATGCGCCCCGTCCCGCACGACCGGCAACTTGGAATAATTGTTGGAAAGTATGTTCGGCGGCACGAAAATCAGTGCCAAATAAACCCATATCTGCATCTACAACACCGACCAAGGTTAAGTTCGGAAAATGATGCCCCTTTGCCAGAATCTGCGTTCCAATAACGATATCGATTTCGCCCGATTCCATGCGCGACACTATGCGTTCCAATGCCTGACGTGATGCGATTGTATCACTGGACACCAGTGCGGTTCGTGCATTTGGAAAACGTGCCGCAATTTCTTCTTGGATTTTTTCAACACCAACACCGCGGGTTGACACTTCGCCACCACAATGTTCACATTTGTTCGGCAAAGGCTCGGTCCGACCACACATATGGCACAACAATTTTCCAATTCGCTTGTGATAAGTCATACCCACACTGCAATCCGGACAAGTTGCCGTCCACCCACATTTCTTGCACTGCACAATCGGGGCAAATCCGCGACGATTTATAAACAACATAACCTGCTGTTTATTATTCAGTGTTTCCGCAATCGCATCACACATTGGTTCCGACAACGCACCTGCAATTTCAGGCGCATCTTCCGCAGTAGATGTTTTATATGTTGCTGGTCGATTTTCACGCAGGTCGATTGTTTCTATTTTCGGCAATGTCGCACCACCAAAACGTGATGTCAGTTTTAATCCATGATATTTCCCAGTCGCCACATTTTCCAATGTTTCTGCAGATGGTGTCGCACTGGCCAACACAACGGGGAACCCGGCCAACGCCGCACGCAGAATCGCCATATCGCGTGCATGATAATTGCCCATATCTTCTTGCTTATACGAAGTGTCGTGTTCTTCATCAACAACAATCAGCCCCAAATTCTGCCATGGCAAAAACAGCGCACTGCGCGTGCCAACGACAACGCGTATATCGCCACGCAACACACCACGCCAAATATCACGACGACGCGCCGCGGTTAAATTACTGTGCCACACAACGGGCGCGGCACCAAAGCGCGATTCAAAGCGCGACATAAATTGCGCGGTCAATGCGATTTCCGGCATCATAAGCAATACAGATTTGCCCGCATTATACGCGCGCAACGCAGAATCAAAATACACCTGTGTCTTGCCTGAACCGGTAATACCGTCCAACAGAAATACCGAAAATCCACCACGCGACAATGCATCACTAATTTGCGCCGCCGCCGCCGATTGTTCATCATTTAATTTGACATTACCCATATCGCGATAGGTATGTATAAAACGATTTTCATTTTCAACCACGCGGGATTCAGTTGGTTGCAAACTTTCATTTTTAATCATTGTCCGCACAACCGCCGGCGACACATGCGCAATATTCGCAATATCAGATGCCGACATCGGATCATTATCATTTGAAGAAAACGCATCTGCAACCGCTTGACGCGCAGTGGTCATTTTTATTTTCGTGTCCCAGTTAAATGAATACAGTTGTTCCAGTTTCGGTGGCGAAAAAGCATCTGGTATATTTATAATCAGTTTCAGCACCGCGCCCGTCGTCATCAGCGTCCAATCAGACATACGCTTTATCCACTGCAAATCCGCAACCGACAGGTGCGAATCCATAACGCGCACAACACTTTTGATTTTTTCCGCCGGCAAATTTGAATCGCCCACACCCCACACGACACCAACATATGGTCGGTTCATAACACGACATTCAACAAACGAACCCAAATCTGCATCCGCGTTCAAGCGATAGTCGTATCCAGTGTTTACGACATTAGGTAATAAAACTTTTACAATATCCCCGCTTTTGAACATACCCATAAAATACTTGTTTTTTTTCTGAAATTCAATACCATAATAAAGACAAGAAAATCGGGCAAAAATATGTGGCAAACATTTTTTAGAATATGTAATTTTTTGTGCAATTTTATACCCAATTCCACTCGGCGTGCGAATGTGCGTAAAAAACGCCTGTATGATTGGGCAAAGAAATACGCGGCACTGCGTCGCGCATGCCCTGAATTGCGCTTTCGCCATGTAAAAATGATAAAGGGCGGATGGAATATCGGCTTTATCGTAGACAGAAAGTATGTGTTCAAAATCCGCAAGTTTTTTGATGACGAAAATCAGCCTATCAAGAAAATCATACGCGAAAAACGCATAACTGATGCGTTTGCAAAAATATCACCGTTAAAAATCCCCAAAATAGATATTGTTGAATCGGACGGCTATACATTTTATCGCTATAATTTTATTCCTGGGCGCAATATGACTTCGTATTCAACACGCATCTTAAGAAAATATGAAAAACAATGGTGCAAACAGATTGCCCAGTTTATATATGCGGTGCACAATGCAAAGCCAAAGGGTATTGACGACCTGCGCGACCGCGATGGCGACGGTTGGAACCAGAACGACATTTGCAACAACTTGATTGTTAATCCGAAAACAATGAAAATCATTGGTCTGATTGATTGGGAATACGCCGGTTGGGGAACACTGGAAACAGAATTTGAAAACTGCATCCACTTTTCCCAAAAAATGCGCCAATCAACTTATAAGAAAACTATTCGTGCTGAATATGAAAAGTTGGCACGAAAAAAACATTAAACTTCGGTAATTATTTCATCTGCTTTAAATTGGGTGCGGAACCAAGTGCGCTGACGTTTTGCATATTGATTTGTTTTTGTAATCCAGTTTTGCACCGCTTCGTCCATTGTGATTTCACCACGCAGATATTTACACAACTGTGATGCGCCAATCGCACGATTTTCATCCCAGCCGGAATCAATAACCGCACGCGCTTCGGTGACCGCACCACCCGCTAACATTTCGGGGATTCGCCCCGCGATACGCGCCCGTAAAACATCCACCGGTGGATTTATCAAGATTCTGTGTGCATTTGGCGCAACGGCACCAACACGCGCCCCACTTTGATATTCAGTTATGTGATGACCCGTTTGCAAAAATACTTCTAGTGCCCTTGCAACGCGTTGCGGATCGGTCGCTGTAAAATCAGCCGGCAACATTCTTCGCACTGCATCAATATCAGACGCCACCATTTCACGCGCACGGTCGCGCACATCATCATCAATATTCGGCATTGGCGAAATACCGTTAATAAGCGCATTTATATAATACCCCGTTCCGCCAACAAAAATAGGTGTGCGCCCATTGGCAATCGCTTCGTCATATGCCGCGCGCGCCATATCCAGATATTCCGCAACACTTATTTGTTCAGTCAACGGCAATACAGAAAACAACTTATACGGCACGCCGTCAATTTCATTCGTGATTTCACGATTTGCAAATGGCGACGCAGATATATTTTCAATTCCACGATAAATCTGGACACTGTCTGCATTTATAATCGTGCCATTTATTTTACGCGCTAAATCATGGGCAAAAGAAGATTTGCCTGATGCAGTCGGTCCAGTAATAATGTATGCTTCGTGTTTCATATTGACAATACTATAAAATGACAACGGACAAAATTCAATTGTAATCTGCGCGACATTGGTGCTAGAATGCTTTTGCGTAACAAGAACAAAAACGAAAGGAAGAAATATGTCAAAATTAAGAGTTGCAATTAACGGATTCGGTCGTATTGGTCGCTTGGTTCTGCGCGCGGCATTGGTATCTGGTCGTGACGACATTGAATTCGTTGCAGTAAACGATTTGGCGCCTGCGGAACAGAATGCGTATCTGTTGGAATATGATTCCGTACACGGCAAATTACCAATGAATGTCAAATTAGACGGCGATTACATTATCGTTGGCAAACAAAAGATAAAATGCCTGTCGGAACGCGACCCATCAAAACTGCCATGGAAACAGATGAAGATTGATGTCGTCATGGAATGCACAGGTTTGTTCACAAGCGCGGACAAGGCGCGTGTTCACCTTGACTGTGGCGCGAAACGTGTTTTGGTGTCTGCACCGTCGGCGGGCGCGGATAAAACGATTGTCTTTGGCGTAAATGAAAAGACATTAAAGGCGAAAGATTTGATTATTTCCAACGCGTCCTGCACTACAAACTGCTTGGCACCAGTTGCCAAGGTTTTGGATGAAAAATTTGGTATTGTGTCGGGCTGGATGACAACGGTTCACGCATACACCGGCGATCAACAGTTGTTGGATAAAAACCACAAAGATTTCCGTCGCGCACGTGCCGCCGCCATGTCCATGATTCCGACATCCACCGGCGCAGCCAAGGCGATTGGACTGGTTCTGCCGAATTTGGCGGGCAAAATGGACGGTATGGCAATTCGCGTTCCAACACCAGACGTTTCAGTCGTTGAATTGGTCGTGAACCTGAAGAAGAAAGCCACAGTTGAGGCCGTTAACAAGGCAATGCGTGCGGCATGTTCTGACACACTTGCATATATCGACAAGCCATTGGTTTCCATTGACTTTACCGGCGACGCACACAGTTCCATCTTTGACGCCAGCCAAACGAAAGTATTGGATGACAAGTTGGTTCACGTGACCGCGTGGTATGACAACGAATGGGGCTTTTCTAACCGCATGTGCGATACCGCCATTGCGATTGGGAAACTTATCAAGTAATAAAAAATCCCGCGACAGCGGGGTTTTTTCTTTAATAATAAAAAAATACTTGCATTTCCGCATTTCGCGGTATAAGATATGTGGGCTTTGCGGGGTGTTAGCTCAGCTGGTTTAGAGCGTCTGCCTGTCACGCAGAAGGTCGAGGGTTCGAGCCCCTTACATCCCGCCAGTTATTTCGCCGCCGGCAAAACGGCGGTATTATAAAGTTTTGGCCCCATCGTCTAATGGTTAGGACACCGCCCTTTCAAGGCGAGAATCCCGGTTCAAATCCGAGTGGGGCTGCCAAAATAGAATCACCGTCCATTTGGGCGGTATTTTTATTGAAAATCTGCGGTGTTGAGGCGGTTAGAAATCCTGTTGTAGCACAATATGTCGGTTTTTCCGTAAAAACCAGCCGAACCAACCGCCGTTTTTGTGACACGTTGCCATGTGTCCATAACAAAACCGGTCTTTTGAAAAAATTGCGACCACGTTTCATGGCGGTTAGAAATTTTTCTCTGGTGCTTTCAACAGATATTCCAGAAACACGTTTTTCCAGTTCCCGTTTAGTTGCATTTTTGTCTTTTATTTGTTGCTCGTATATTTCAACCATATCTGTGTCGTTTTTTGCCATTGAACGTGCAACCAAACCGCTTAAATGTTGAATGTGCATATCTATTTCGGCAATTTGCTGTCTTATTTCGTCTTTTTCCCGTTGTTCTTGCTTTATTTGCATTTCGCCAACCTTGGTAATCATTGCGCCACACAGGTTAAGAAAAGCATCAGAAACGTTCAATGTTGCCAATTTTGCAACCAGCGCACTTTCAACACATTGTTTGCGAATTGAATGTTTGCGACCAGCGCATGCCTTGTTATAACATCTATAGTAGGGATGCATGCGACCTTTGGTGCCACTTTTGGCATAATATCCCGTCAATGGATGCCCACAAAGTTCGCAACACACAACATGTCGCAAAGGGAAAGCATCATCGTTGTTTGACTTATATTGTTGCCGCCCACTTCTATTTAACCGTTCCTGCACACGATTAAACACCTCTATCGGCACCAATTTCTCCATTTTCCATTCTTGGTGCGGTATATCCCAACGATCATAAGCGAAAAAGCCCGTATAAACCTCGTTGTGCAACATATCATTTACCTGACTATCTGACAAACGCCGTCCATTCCAAACATCAAAATGACTTAAAAACATGGTTGCAGCATGTTTGGTCGCGATTTCACCGCTGGCATATTTTTCAAACATTTGCAGTATAATGCTGGCACGGGGTTCATCACGCACCAAAACGACCTTATTGTGTTCGTCTTTTTGGCGTTTTAAGCCAAGGGGCGGATTTAGCGGATAATAACCGAGCGTCATTAGGGACCGCATTGCCCCTTTTGTCTTTTCGGACAACTCTTCACTGAACCTTTGTGCGTTTAATGCGTCCAATCGCCACATGAAACAGCCACTGGCATTTTTCGTATACTTGCCATTCGTCACTGTTTGCCATTCTATGTTGTATTTATTTACCATTTGTTCAAACAGCGCATAGGTTAAGATATTGCGTGCCACACGCGAAATATCATAGAACAACACCCTAAACTGTTTTGTTTTGTGATGATGTCTAATGTATTCCCCCATTTCTTCAAGACCAGCACGCTTTCCTTTCCAACCCGAAACAGCCTCTTCATAGAAAAACTGGTCTATTTTGAAGTTGTTGTTTCGGGCATAGTTCATACACTGTTGTTTTTGCGAAACAATTGTTTCATTTTTTGCCTGTTTTTCGGATGAAACACGGCACAGACATAATGTTTCTATCGGTTTTTCCCGATTGTTTTTATATTGTCCCATTTTTTTCTCCGTTTTTTCTGTTCTTATTCATTATTGGTTCACACAAGATCCACACAAACTCTTCAACCAATTGCATCATTTCATTTAACTGATCATCAGTTGCCTGGGTGGGTTTTACATACCTCCGTGCTTCCGTAATAGACAATATTGCCATTGCATAACCCCATTAGGTTGGGTCCTGCTCTGGCAACACCAGTCACATGAACGAATTTTGTTGATTTTACCGGCAATGGCTCTGCTCAATGCAGTCACCATGCCCAGCAGGTTTAATTTTGATTTTTTAGCCATTTAATCGCTCCTTGATTGTCAAAGAACTGGATACAACACGCCCGTCCTGAACTTGCTGTATAAGTTCCCCATATGTAGGCATAGGTCCATTTTCAATGGTGGTTTTTATGCTGTTTGTTCTTAAACTGACCGTTATTTGTTTTGTTTCCGGTCTGAACAGTTTTTGTGCAATTTTAGCCGGCAATTCTAAGAAATCTTCAGCACCAAACATCACGATTTTATGGGCAACTTCGCTGTCGTTCAGCACACGCCACATGTTCAAAACCGTGTAAGAATAAGTGCATGCTTTACCATCACCGATTATTGTTGGCAAGTCCCTTGCCATGCACAGACCAACGCGATTATTCCCGTCAAAGACCAACAGTGGTATTTCTGATACAACCGGTGCCTCGCTTTGCCCACTTGCGCGACAAAACAGCACCACAAATTGCAACATGGACACGTCACGATACATTGGCGCATCCAAAGCACACAAAATATGCTTTATGCTATCAAGGCATATTCCTCGACGTTTTAATACCATGCTAATGCTTGCCCTTGCCACATCCAGCGCACTAAACCGCCCTGCAATTGGTGCAGCAACCATGCCCCGTTCATGCCAATCAGTCAAAACCTTGGTTGTTAAATCGTCCAATACCAGTTCTGTTGTCGGTGACAACAATTCTGTCAATTGGTGTTCCATGACCTTATCCGCAAAAGCATCAAAGGTTGCATGTGTTTCCGAACTAATAAGTTCAGCATTTATAAAATTCCCCATTTTTAACTCCTTTATTTCATGGGGTTAGCAACACTTGCCGAACACACGTTATTGTTTGCTCGGATTATTGCTCTCAGATGAATCGTGAGTCAAATCGTATTTGGTCTCACAATTCACCGGATATAAAAAGCCCGTGCAAGGTTAGTATCCTCGCACGGACTCCGTGTTTGTCTCTTGGCAGCATATCCACCAAAACTTTCACAAAAAAACACCGCCGTCACCGGCAGTATCTTTTTCAATCTCTTTTTTTGCCTCCTCCGCCATATATGACAGAATCGTGGCTAATGTATATATTTTATCTCTCTTTCTGAATCGTCCCTTTATATCCTTTTTATTCTCTTTACACAATCTCCTGTAAGCCAGGCAGACCGTGGGTTTGAGACAGATACACCATAAACAAAAACATATGATTGTCAAGCACAAAAAATTAAAAATTTACACTGTTGGTTTTTCGTATTTTATGTGGTAAAATAAGAATTGACAGCAGGTTATCTGTTGTTGGGGCGTAAAGACCCTTCATTCATGTGTCCGTGGGGACATTAAACACCTCCAGCCTTATTGGTTGGAGGGCGGCGAATATATTGAATAAGCCCGCTATTACATGAATGATAGTCTTTAACCTCCAACCGCCTGTTTCATGGCGGTTTCATTTTTAATTCACACAGGGAAAAACATGAAAAAAATCGCTATAATTGCTACAATATTATTAGTTGCAGGTTGTGTTGTAAAAACAGAACTTTCTGTTGCCCAAAAATTAGAACAAAATCCGAATTTAATAAAAACACTGGAAATATACACATGTATGCCAGGTGCCGTCAATGTTCATGATTATATATCTAATAATTGTGCCGAACAAAAACAAAATTGGATTGAGTTTAAGGAGCCTGGAATAAAATACAATTGTTTGGATCAAAACGGACATGTTTATACAACAGATGAATGTATATTATACAGACGAGAAGTTCGTCCATCACAAATACAGTATTTTGATTTTGGTCGTTTTATTCCAAGCGATAGCCAAATAAAAACAGAAGCCGATTTTGCTATGGTAGCGGAAAAGTTTAGCTCCATAAAATCCAAATTACAGGACTGTGAAGAGCAGAAAGAACGAACCTCTTTTGAAAAACAAGCATGCAAAGATGCCTTATTAGAGCCGATCTTTCGTTTTTCTGGACACGGCAAACAAACCTGTAAAACAGTTGCAAAAACCGAATATCAAGATTTCTTAAAAAACATGGTTTCATGGCATAAATGGGCAATAAAACATGATCCCAAAGAGCCAAGACAAAATTGCTTAGAAATATATGCCCCGCTTATAAAACAACTGGTTGTCCTGGGGGAGGTTTCCGGAGCACGTGAAGTAAAAGCATTTTGCAACTCCATCCCCAACACCCCCGTTCTTAGTAAGAACGAGGCCGCAGAAAGAATCCGCGAAAATGCGGAGAAGTTTAGCCATCAAAATCTTTGTAGCACCGATGATTACAAAACGGAGTTGAAAAAGTTGGGTCTAAAACTATAAGGGGGGCATTATGAAACCAAAATTTGTCATTTTACTACTTTTGCTCTGTTCTTGTTCTGTGTCTTATGAAAAAGAAAGGCAATCCCTTATAAACGAGCTTGAAAGAGAACACGATATTGTTGGTGTAATCAAACTGTATGAAGAATATTCGGGCTATAACGACACCGAACGAAAACAACTGTTATTGACCTACTTATCCGATCCAGACATAAACATGGAGTGCGTAGATGAAAACAACCAAACTGACGATTGTATATTATACAGACGAACAATACCGAAATCACATGTAAATTATTTTGACTACAAACGCCTGTTGGGGCAAAACAGCATAATTAAAACAGATGCCGAATTTTTACACCTGGTTGAATATTACGAACAAATCGACAAGGATTGTGATTCCACGCCAGAAAGAACCACCACGGAAAAACAAGACTGCAAAGACCAAAAAATAGCAATATTACAACGCATGGTGCATGAACGTATAAAATGCTCCGAATTAGTGCCACAAGAATACGAAGATTTTATATTCAAAGAAAGGGACTATTATGACGATCAATTAAACCAGTATAAAAGATGCACCAAAAACAAATGTGACTGGTATGACGTCAAAGGGACATTTCGTGGTGCAAAAGAATCCGTTATCAAATCTGGTAAATGGTTTTCAGAAAAATATATGTGTTCGACTGACGACTGGAGTTCAAGGGTGTTCAAATAGCAAAAATTTGGCTCAACACGCGTTTTCCGCATCGACAATAAGGTCTTGTTGCGCTTGTGTTAAAAACACCGTGCAGAGCCATTTAAAACCGGAACATATTGTATTATACACTACACCATATCATTCAACATAAAGTGCTTTGTATCCATTACTATATCCTCTATCTATATCCCCAACACCCCCACCTACCCCCTATGTGAAATCAGATGCGAGACCGCGATTGCAAGAATGCTTTATTCGCATTGTCATCACCAGCGCATAACAAACACACAACAACACATGCAATATACATTATACCGTCATTGCTTATTATTACCCCATTAGTATCATGTTTTGGATGGTATTTTCAGGATTTCCCTGGACTTGCATAAAATCGGTTGTTTGCGATTCATATAGCGCAATATCCACGTCTGTCAGTATTTCCGCTATATTTATTATTTCGTTCATAAATCGGTTCGTATTTATAATTGTTTGGGCTGCCAAAAATTCAAACCACCATTTTGGTGGTTTTAATTTTTGCCTAAACGCCCCACTCGGATTGCGCCAGAGCGAAGCGCATGGCGAAAACAAGAATACACAATTAGAAAAATCATAAAAACGGAGTTAGTAAATACGAGTTTTTATAGATTTTTATTATTGCGTATCGAGGTAGCGATTTGGGGCTGCCAAAAATCAAAACCGACCTTTTGGGTTGGTTTTTTGCTGATTTTCCAATAGTTCTGTGAGTTCGTATTTATTATGGCTATTACCACTTTATTATTGACATTATTTCTGGCAATTCATCTCCTGTGAAATGACCGCGACCAGTAAATTTATGAGCACGAACATCTGACAAATTTTTTGTAATCTTGTTAACACTGTTCAAAATATCATTATCATCATCAGCAGAAATCAACAAATCAATTCCATGTTTGGTTCTTGTAATTAAATTATCACTCAAATTCATATTGTGATAGAAACCAGATGGACATACGTTTTCAACATCTATCCATGGTGCAACCAATATGATTTGGCGAATTTTTAACTTTGGGTGTTGCGCCATATATTTCAATATAAAACCACCACCAGCAGAATGACCTATTAATATGGTATCCTCATTTATATCCTGTTTATCCATTATTTGTTCCCATTCAGAATATTTCATTAACAAAGCATGCGCATGTGGGAAAAACGGTATTTGTGTAATAATGTCCATATCTTTTTCGGTTTTGAATTGCAACCAATATGCCCAATTTTTAATTGGTGTAGATTCACGGTTTTCCCAATCTTCATCTGGGTCCATAACCCCATGACAAAAAACAATATTCATCTTATATCTCCGTTATTCACAGGTTATCATATCACGAATTTTCCAAAAACATTTTTATTTCTGTCCCGAATTACGACAAAGCACGCATATCATCATCTTGTGAATTGCACAAATGGCCCCGCCAAAACAAAGTTATACGACTTTAATTGCAACACAATACACTATTTCTGAAGAGCGATATACATGCTAACAGGAAAATGTCTATATTGATTCAATTTTTTACCATTTTGCGTTATATCAAATTCATTATTTATCGCATAAAAATTGTTGGCCTTTGCAACTCGTACATATTGTGCATATCTGATTTTGAAACCAAGGGCTTTAGCGATATTTTTATAATCTTGGATACCCAAAGGACCGTATAATTCGCAAATTTCTTTATTCCAATGTGATTGACTATCATTAAATTTTCTGTGTCTTATAAATTCCGATGCAATCCACTTGTCAAACACATAGCCCGTTGGTGTGGCTTTATATTGCCCCGCCACAGGTTCAAATTCTATTAAAAAACGCCTTAACAAATCTTCTGTACCAAGCGTTAATACATCAGCATTTAACAGATCTGATACATTTAAAACTTTTTTGGGTTGCACAAAATTAGATACGCATACTTTTGTGTTGTATTCAGGCGGTTTTGCAGGATCTTGAATCAAAATTATCCCATTTTTCTTTAAACATTTTTTTGCCTGTTGTAATACTCTAAACACCGATGTATTAGAAAAAACATTTTTATTGGTATCAGATTCATAAGAAAAAATTTCATGAAAAATTCGCGAATAAATCAAAACATCTAAACTTTCTTGTTCAAAAGGCAAATTTAATGCGTCACCAAGTATATACTCTACATTTTGTACAAGCCCGCATTTCGTATCACGAATTCTTGCTATCTCATTCAACTGTTCACAAATCTCGACATTATATGTGTAAATATCTTTGGGTATGTATTGTCGCAAAAATCGGGACATATCCCCATTACACGAGCCAATGTCCGCTATCCTTAAATAATCAGTTCCATTAAAATGTAAGTTTATTTGATTTATAAAAAAAACAACATCATCCCAAACCAAATTCATTTGGTCAGAAAATTTTTTAATATCTAAAACCGCCGTCTTTTCGTGCACTAGTGGCATAATAAGTCCCTGAATTTTATTTCACATTCTCTGCTCACTAATAAAAAAGCACAAAATTAACTTTCTTACATACACGATTGTATAACATCAAAAATAAAAATCATTAATTTTTTATCAGAAAAACCTAGCGTTTTTTACGGCGTTTGCTGGCAATGGCAATCATAAACAATATTATGCCGTTGAATACCAAAGTTATACTGTTAAACAATATTATCTGAAAAGAATTAAGATATATACCGTATAAAATCCAAAATATTAACCCCAGACAGTATATGACATACATTGATAAAGACAAACCCGATACATTTTTTGTGACAATGGATTTTATAGCCTGGGGCAAGAATGCCATCGTTGTGCAAATGCCCGACACATAACCAAAAAACTCACCAATTAAACTGTTCATTTTATCCCCCCCACCCCAACTATGCTTCGCCAGGGTTATAAACGGTGTGCCCTTCGGACACATAGTTTTTCAAAACCTTTTCATCACGTGGCGTTTCAATCGGACCATAGACCGTTATTCCGCGTCTTTTAAATTCACGCAGCCAGCCGTTTTTAAACCCTTCGTCAAATCCGGTTATTTCCGTCACCCTTTCGGACGGAACGCCATAATAGACCGATTTTATACCCGACCACATTATTCCGCCAATGCACATCATACATGGTTCAGATGTCACATACATACTTAAATTGTACGGCGACAGATCATATGTTTTCAGTTTTTTCTCGGCTAACTTTATCGCGTTCATTTCGGCGTGATTATGACTGCACCCTTCGTCCATCACAGTGTTCGCCGATTTAGCAATCAATTTGCCGTCCGCATCATAAATTGCCGCCAAGAAAGGACCACAGCCCTTGTCAATATATTCGGGCAATTCTTTTTGTAATTCGCGAATAATCTTTGTGGCATTTGCCAATTTTGCTTCGTCAATTTTTTCATTGGCAACCACAGATGAATTTTTGTTTTCCGACATATCTTTTCCTTTTA
>JAGCOQ010000064.1 GCA_017642625.1 Alphaproteobacteria bacterium
ATATGGTGTAAAATCTGACGTCCATGTTTCTCGTTATCATGGCACTCGTAAAGTTGTTCGTTTGTTTATTGAAAATACTGAACAAGAAAGCGAATACGAACAGTTTGGAACAGATATTAGCAACCTTGTACGCGATTTGGCAATAGAACAAGAAAAAGCTGCAAAGAAGGCTATGCGCCAAGAGAAATTGTTCAAAGTGTTTCCGTTTCTTAAAAAACTTCAAAACAGCAAATAAAATATCTTGGTATCTTAAAATAAAAGCAAGCACCGTTGTGTGCTTGATTTTTTTTGTGTTTTGTAATACCGTCTTTCGCGAAGCACAAGGAGATTTGTTAATGTACGATAAAAATAATGTTTTTGCGAAAATTGTTCGTGGCGAAATACCATCAAAACGTATTTATGAAAATGCCTACGCTTTGTCTTTCTATGATATTGATCCGGCGGCAACGGTGCACGCGTTGATTATTCCGCGCGGCGAATATGAAAATATCTTGGATTTTTCAGCAAATGCATCTGATGACGAAAAGTTAGGATTTTTTGATTGCTTGAATAAAACGGCTGAAAAACTTGGGGTGACTGATTGCAATATTTTTGCTAATACCGGAAACGGCGTTTATATTCGTCAAAGTGTTCCACATTTTCACATGCATATTGTAGCAGGCGAAAAAATCAAAGAAATAACGACACTGTAATGATTGTAAATGTTCGTGTTATTCCGCGTGCACGCGTTCAAAAGATTGTCGCTGATGGCGACATATTGCGCGTTTATACCAATGCGACGCCAACTGATGGTGAAGCAAATGCTGCGGTAATAAAAATGCTTGCTAAACACTATGATGTACCAAAATCACACATCTGTATTGTGCGTGGCGCAACATCGCATGACAAGGTGATTGAGATTGCCGAATAATACCGCCGTTTCGGCGGTTTTTAATTATCTTAATATGCTTGACGTCATTGATTTTTGTACTACAATCATCAAAAAAGGAATCCGGTATGACGCACGATATAATAATTGATATAATACAAAATATAATAATTAAATTTTTTAAAAGCACCGACGAATGGCTGGATGAACGTTTGCAACAGGAAAAAGACCCCAATATGGTTGCACGTATACAAGCCACAAAACAATGGTGGAATAAGGTTAGATTCAACCGCTGGAAGTATCTTGATGATGATATAATGTGTCATTTGGATGGATTCGTTGTAAAACATGAAAATGTTTATGTAGATAAATTAAAGTGGACAGATTTCTATATCAGAGACGCTGTGTATAATGTTCTGGTGGCAATACGTTCGCGGTGGAATTCGGAACTAACATTCCAAGAAAAGAACGAGGGGGTGAAAAATGCCATTATTTTAGAGAAATTAGCCGTTTTTTTCCATGATGTTGCCGTAACCTTGGAAAAACTTGTTCCGGTCAACAGTGATGAAAAGGATGAGATATATAAAGCAAAATGTTACTGGGAAATAATCTGTTGTGGTGCAAGCAGACTTGTGGCGCATCCAGAAAAACAGAATTCTTCAAATGTACATAACTCTTTCGAAGGACAGAATCTTTTGTGGGTTAATGGAATTCGTAAATGGTGGCATTGGTTTGACCTTAATAAACTTGGTAAAGATTCTAAAAACCGCGCGATTTTAACCGCTGTGTCCAATGTATTATCGGCTATGAATTTATATTATAAGAATCCAGACCAGAAACAATATCGTCAACTGACGGGGGCACTTAACTTGTATCGTCAAACTTCTCAAAATATACTGACAAAATATCAGCAAGCAGTGGTTGATAAAAACCGTGAAATACTTGGTAACAATCATGGCAAGGGTATGTAAATGGGAAACATACAGCGACACGAGGGGATTTTGTAGATGCAAAATGGCGATTGGATGATTTCTTGGTTTATACACGATGTTGGTGCGTGGTTGAAACAATACTTCGCAGATGATGAAAACGCATCCATTGAAATATCTGTGACCAAGCGTTATTGGGAAGAGATTCTAACCAATCGACGTAATCACGAACGTCGGGTTCGTTCACTTTGGGTTGCCCAGGCGGGAAATTTGTGGTCCCTTATTGTAAGTTTAGGGCATGATAAGTCAAATCGTGAAATCTTGACGACAATATACGATGCATTACGGGACATGGATGTTTATTTGAAAAATGGAAGTTCCAAGGCGGAACGTAATGTAATAAAAGCTGTCAATTCTTATAAAAAATTACGCAAAAAGTTTAACATTACAAATAGTGCCCAACAAAAAGAATTGGCGAAAATAACAGAATTAGTGCAAAAACAGATTCTCCCTAAAACAAAATAAAACCGCCATTTCGGCGGTAAATATTGGTGAATTACACCGCTTGAAATCGCCTAGGATTTATAGTTTAAAATCCCGTCTATAAGTTCCTGGGGATCGCTGGCAATGGCGACATTATAGTCATCCAATGTATCAATAAATCTATTGTTCATCATGTCAACAATCAGTTGATGAAAAGCCCACCAAAAGTGGCGTGTGTTCAAAAAGAATACGGGTTTATTTGTCTCGCCAATTTGTTGCATTGTTAAAATGTCCGTCACTTCGTTCAATGTGCCGATTCCCCCAGGTAATATGATGAAAGCATCGGATAATTCAAACATTTTCTGTTTACGTTCATTTACCCCAGGCACAATTTGGACATCTATGCCCTTGTGTACAGGTTCCTGTTTCGCGACAACATGTTCTGTTGAAATGCCAATTACATGTGCGCCGCTTTCAAGTGCAGCCCCAGCCACAGCACCCATTAATCCAACATCGCCACCACCAAAGACCATGGACAGCCCATTTTTTCCAATCAATTCGCCCATCAATTCCGCATCAGTAACAAAAGCAGGGTTCAATCCAAACTGGTGCCCACAATAAACTGCAACTGTTTTAATTTTATGTTTCATTCCTTTTTCCCTTTATTTTTCGTAATTATAGCATAAAATGGCGGTATTATGAATCAAAAGTTTATGGATTTTATGCGTAATTTCTATGGGAAAAAATTGGCCGTCGCGGTAAGTGGTGGCGTTGATTCCGTTGCGTTGTTGCATTGGCTGGTGGAAATTGGTGCGGACATTGTATGTTTGCATGTAAATCATGGTTTGCGTGCTGTTGCGGATACGGAAAGCGAATATGTTCGTGATTTGTGCAAAAAGTTAAATGTCCCGTGCAAAATCTTTCGCTGGATGGGGGACAAACCAGAATCCGGGCTCGAGGCCGCTGCCCGCGCCGCGCGTTATAAAATGATGACGGATTTTTGCCATGAAAATGAAATTGAATATTTGCTTACCGCGCATCAAGCAGATGACCAGATTGAAACATTTTTAATGAATCTGGGGCGGGGCAGTGGTGTGTTCGGTTTGGCGGCCATGCAGCCAGTTTCTGAACGTGACGGAATTAAAATCGTTCGCCCACTGTTAAATGTTTCGCGCGAAGAATTGAAAAATTATTGCGACACGCGCGGTATCAAATACTTTGTTGATGAAATGAACAATGATGCGCGTTATACGCGTGTGCGCATTCGCAAAAATCGTCATGTGTTGCACGACGCGTTGGGTATTAGTGATGAACGCATTTTATTAGCGATTGAAAATCTGAACCGTGCGCGTGATGCAATCGCAACGGATATTGATAAATTGGTCGCTGATGTAATGGGAAATGGATTTGCGATGTTTCGTGATTCTTTTCTGTTTGACCTGGCCCACGATATTAGATTAAAGTTTATTGGAACTTTGATTCAAAAAATTGGGGGGGACGATTATCAACCGCGCTTGAATTCGTTGTGCTTGGCATTAAATAAGTTGCATGGGAATTGCAAATTTACGCTGGGGCACTGCACAGTCAGACGGTTGGGCGAGCGTATTTTAATTGTTCCCGAAGGGGCAAAAACAACATTCAGGAAAAGAAATGGCAAAAATGGGAAACTTAAAAAACAAAATTAAACGCGATAAATCAACTTGGTTTTTAGCTATACCGATACTTATCATTGTTGGTTTGGGATTAATTGCATTTGGCGCACGCGACAACTTGGTTTTGCCGACCGCAACAAACACTGTCGAAGCGGTGCGTCCAGTTGAATTATCTTTTTCAGACGTTCTGCGTCGCGCAGACGAAATCAAAACAATGAATATTCATGGCAGTGATGCAACCGGTACACTGGAAGACGGGACAAAATACACTGCAACGATTGCATATGATCCAGAATTGTTAACAAAAATCGCGGCCAGTGGCGCAACTATTTCCATTGATTCAACCAAGCCATTTATGGAACGGATGGGATTTTGGTTGCCGATTTTATTGTGGCTGGTTTTCTTTTGGTTCTTGTTCCGTGGTTCGCGTGGTGGAATCAGTCGCAGTATCGCAAGTCAGAATCCGACAAAAATTATGACGGGCAATGTAAAGAAAACTACATTCAAAGATGTTGCGGGTATTGAATCTGAAAAACAAGAGTTGATGGAAATTGTCGATTTCTTGAAAAACAAGGAAAAGTTTAGTGCGCTTGGTGCGCGCGTTCCGCGTGGTGTTTTGTTATCGGGTGAACCGGGAACCGGTAAAACATTGTTGGCACGCGCGATTGCGGGCGAAGCAAATGTTCCTTTCTTTGCCGCATCCGGCAGCGATTTTTCCGGAATCATTGTTGGTTTGGGTGTTGCAAAAATCAAAGAAATGTTTGAAATGGCAAAGCGCAACGCCCCATGCATTTTGTTCATTGATGAAATTGATGCAATCGGGCAAAAGCGTAGCACACAAATCCATAATGACCAAGACCGCGAACAAACATTGAATCAGTTGCTGATTGAAATGGACGGTTTCGCAAATGACACTGGCATAATTGTTTTGGGTGCAACAAATCGTGTTGATATGTTGGATCCTGCTTTATTGCGTCCTGGGCGTTTTGACAGACAGGTCTATATTGAATTGCCGGATATGGCGGGTCGTGACGAGATTCTGAAATTATATGCAGATCGCGTGAAGTTGGCAAAAGATGTCGATTTGAAAAATATCGCGCGTGGAACAACTGGTTTTTCAGGTGCAGATTTGGAAAACTTGTTGAACGAAGCGGCATTGCATGCGGTTCGTGCAGGGCACAAAGAAGTCACCAACGAAGACATGGACGAAGCGCGTGATAAAATTATGATGGGACCGCGCAAGGTTCGCAAGATTCGTGATGACGATAAAAAACTTACTGCATATCACGAAGCAGGGCACGCGTTTGTCAGTCAACATTATTCAGATGTGACCGATCCTATACACAAGGCGACAATTATTCCGCGCGGTCGTGCATTGGGTATGGTTCAACACTTGCCAATAGATGACAAAGTTTCCATGACCATTGCCGAAGTTCGTGCACAGTTGTCTGTGTCGCTTGCG
Organism: Alphaproteobacteria bacterium; assembly: GCA_017642625.1. The sequence continues at coordinate 5,395 of JAGCOQ010000064.1, forward strand.
GGGCGTGCCGCCGAAGAAATATTCTTTGGTGCGAATAAAATAACAACGGGCGCAGAAAGCGATATTGCCGCCGCAACACGTTTGGCGCGTTATTCGATAACGACGGCGGGTCTGTCCGATAAAATTGGTTTGGTTGCAATCAATCAATCGAACACATGGGGCGGACGCAGTGCGCTTGAAAATGCATCTGAAAAAACAGCTGAATTGGTTGATGCAGAAATTCGCAACTGGATGGATGCTGCGCACAATGATGCGAAAAAGATATTGTCGCATAATCGCACAATCGTTGATAAATTGGCAACTGAATTGTTGAATCGCGAAACATTGACTGGTGATGAAATCCGCGAAATTATTGCGGGTAAAAAACCGAACAAGAAAACCGCGACAATAAAAAAGAAAAGCACAACGGTTAAAAAGAAATAAAACAAACGGCATCATTTGATGCCGTTTTTATTTACGAAAATCATAAACGAATAATTTGTGAGGATACTTTTTCCGACCATAATTTGTGTGTCCGTGACCAACATCAATAATGCGTGTCGGTTTCAGTTTATCAATCGGAACATCAAATGTGATAATAATATCAAACTGATTTTTATATTCTGCCAAACGATAATTTACCGTTGGACCCAAGTATGCAACACCAATATCAAAACGCGGTGATGTTTTAAGATACTTAAACGCATCACATTTAATTATCTGAACACGTGAACGCGTAATAAGGTTCATAACACGCGCAACGGTTATGGTGAATGGCATATTTTCCAATGCGACCACCGTCATGTCACTATGTTTTGCCGCATGTCGCGCCAGCCCGCCATAACCCGCACCAATATCACACAGTGATGTTGCGTTTGGAAAATGTTTTTTTATTTCGCTGATTAATGCGCAACGCAAATATTTTGAACTGGAAACATACGGAATCTGGTTATGCAAAACACACAAAATATATTCGACACCCCGTATGAAAATATACAATTCGATAATGAATGCAAAAAATGCAATACAATAAAAAGTTATTTTGATGTATGTCATCGTTTACATTTGTATAAACCAATTTGGATTCTTGGCTAACTGATCAATGCCATTGTCCAATGTTTTGCGATATTCCAAAAACTTTTTCTTGTTCGCGTCATCAAGGTTGTTTATCGCAGGCAATTTCACCGTCAACGGATTTACATGCACACCATCTTTGATAACTTCATAGTGCAAATGTGGACCCGTTGATAATCCGGTTGAACCAACATAACCAATCGTTTGACCCTGTCTAACCGCTGTGTCAACACCAACGCCCTTGGCAAATTTAGACATATGGGCATACAAGGTTTCAAATGTTCCATTGTGGCGAATCTTTACATAGTTTCCATGACCACGATTAAATCCGCGTGCAACAACGCGACCCGCGCCGGCGGCCGGAATAGGTGTGCCGGTTGATGCGCGGAAATCTACACCCTTGTGTGCGCGGGTAAAGCCCAGCACAGGGTGCTTACGACTGGTTGAAAAATTACTGGTCACTTTGGCATTGTTAATCGGCGTGCGCTTCAGCGATTTAATTGCGCCATTTCCGTTTTCATCATAGTATCCAGTTGTGCCATCACTCTTTTTGAATCGATACATTTTAACATTACCACGCAACGCTTCGAATTGGACGGCCAACACATGTCCGTTATCAACCTTTTTCCCTTCGGAAAAGTTTTCTTCGTATAATACCGAGAAATGCTGACCCGCACGAACATCACGTTCAAAGTCCATTTCAAACGCCAACAAATCATACACGTCAATCAAGATGCCCGCCGGAATCCCAGCACGAATCCCCGCAAGATAGAAACTGTCGCCATTTTTGATTTCGCCTGTTTTATATACGGCATGTGTGTCGCGTTCAATTTCAATCGTGTTGCAATTCCAACCACCATTTTCAGAGCAGGTTAATTCCACCTGTTTCCAT
>JAGCOQ010000010.1 GCA_017642625.1 Alphaproteobacteria bacterium
TATTACGGAAAAGCGTGCAATCACAAACACGCTTTTCGAAATATCCGGAAAAGCGGATTTGCGCTATACGTTCGCCGATGCGATTAAATCGTCAAGCGGAATTGTTGCGCGAAATGAAAATTTCTATAATATGTATTTGCAGGATGCAAAATTACCGGTATACGCTCAAAAGCCGATGTCAATTTATCAGTTTTCCGGGCAACCGTTCACACTTGGCGCAGGTACGATTATTTTAATGACGGCAGGGGGTTTGTAAAATGGCATATTATGCAATTAAAAATACTGCGGGCGTTGGCGCAATACCGATTTTTGAAACGCCAAACAATCAAATAGACGCAACCGCGCCGGTTGTAATACGATACGAGGGTTCGCCTTCTTCCTCGCAACCGGTTTATATTTTGAATGATTCAATAGCGCGCCCAAACGTGAGTTATTATAAACTCGGTAACGCTTACTATTTGCATTACTTCCGTGATTCCGCTATGTCAAGTCTTTCGCAGGATGGTCTTTTCAGCGGCGGCGATAATGCGATTTTATGCGCGGTCAGACATAAAGACGAAACGCACGATGATTTATATTTTTATGCTTACTATGGTGATGTAGACACTTTTGTTACAAGATATAATGATGGTTTAGGTATAAACGGTTTGCTATTTCAAGGTTCGTTTTCTTCTTATGCTTCAAACATTGAAGAAATCCGCGAATGGGATGAATCACCCGAAACCGACGGTGATAATACCGAAGATGTCGAAGGCGGTGCAAATGCAGACACGGATCCTTTTGATTTTACACAAAGTCAATCCGTGTGGCCCGATCCGGACGCAGATTTTATTTCACCGTATGCAACCGATGGTCAGGGTAACCCGATACCGGGGTTATATACGCCGTATGAATTGACGCCTACGCAGCTGCAGGCACTCGGTGCGGTTTTGTATGATTCGGATATGTTTGATACGCTTGTTCAGAAATTAAACGGTTCAAGCAATCCGATTTCGGGAATTCTGCGTTGTATCCAGATTCCCGTTGTGACAAATCTCGGTTCCGGTTCCTTTAATATAGCCGTATTCGGTGAAGAACTGCATTCGGAAAATCACGCAAACCCGACCGGCGCGCATCTTCGCGGAAGGTGGGTAACAAAAAACGGCGGTTCCGTAACACTCAAAGAAGTATGGGGAACTGCCCGCGATTACACCGATACGCAAGTTTCGATTTATCTACCGTTTGTTGGCGTGCGTCAGCTCGATCCGCAATTATGCGTAGGGAAAACGCTCGAACTTCGGTGCTACATTGACGCTTACACCGGTGATGTTCTCTGGTTACTGGGTTCGTCAAACGCCGGAATCGGTGGAAAGTTTTTCGAATCCGGCGGTTTTATCGGGCGTTGGTCTGGTAACTGTGCAACCGAAATTCCTATCGGGCGCATTGATAATACAAGAGCATTAGCAACTTTAATCGGCGGGCTTTCGGGTGTTGTTATGGCACCATTAACCGGCGGGGCTTCTCTCGGTGCAACCGGTGCAAGCATTGCGGGAATGCTTACCGGCGGCGCGCAATCTATGGGCGTTGTATCCGGTAACGTGACCGGTCATCTTGGAACCGCTGACGTGCTTTATCCGTATCTGATCGTGCAGCGTTCGGTTCCGGATTACCCGAAATCATGGCGGGCGAAAATCGGCGCAACCAAAAACGATACATACCAGGCGAACGCGCTAACCGGTTACACTTTATTCTCGCAAATCTTCCTTGAAAATATGGAAGGCGCAAGCGGCGAGGAAATCGAAGCGTTAAAAAATGAACTTTGTACGGAAGGTATCATATTATAGAAGGGGGGAAAAAACAATGAATGAATTCTTGCAGGCAATTTCAACGGTTGGATTTCCTATTGTAGCTTTCGCGATTTGTGCATGGTTTTTGAAATATGTATATGATAAGTCACTTTCAATGTATGATAAATCGCTTGAAAAGCTCGGCGTTTTAGCCGAAGCAATCAACCACAATACCGAAGTTTTGGCGCGGTTGGTAGAAAGGAACGAAAACGATGACGAATAAAGAACTGGTAAAAAACGCGATTGAATACTTGAATCAAAGCACTTGTTATTTAAAAGGTTTCTGGTGCCA
>JAGCOQ010000065.1 GCA_017642625.1 Alphaproteobacteria bacterium
AAATTGCCGGCATCCAATGTTGATGGATTGGCACCGGTTGCGACCAGTGGCGACTATGCTGATTTGACAAACACGCCGACAATCCCAGCGGCCCAGGTTCAATCTGACTGGGCCCAGGCAGACAGCACCGAAGTTGACTTCATCAAGAACAAGCCGACCAACTTGGCAACGGAAACCTATGTTGATGAAAAGGTTGCAGACGTTGTCGCCGGCGACATGAGTGAAGCATTGTCTGCATACGTCAAGAAATCAGAAGTCGAAGCATCACTTGATTCATCCAGCACCAATCCAGTTCAAAACTTGGTCGTGACCGGTGCGTTGGGCGAAAAGGTTCCATTGGGTAATGTTCCACAACTTGGTCAATATGTATTGGGCTTTGTTGATGGTGTCCAAACATACATACCAATCGTTGATGCCCAGGGTAATGCAGGTCAACCTGTTACCGCGATTGCATCTGCGAATGAACCAGGTGGTGGCGAATAAAAAAACGAGATTCTAAAAACAAGAAACGGTTCCGGGATTACCGGACAAAAAAAGAAAGGAAGAGAGAAATGAAAGTAAAAAATATAATGTTTTCTGGATTTGCTGCGGCAATCTTGATGGGAACCGCGCAAGCAGCGACAACCCCGTTTGAAATCGCATCAAAGGCGTATGTTGACAGTCGTATTTCATCAGTATCTGATTCCACAAGTGAAGTTATTGGTGATATGGAACAAGATTTGAACAGTGGCAACGACTCTAATTTTGACAACCCAGAAACGGTTGTTGATGCATTGAACGATTTGGACGACGCACTGAACACAAAACAAGATAAAGCGGATTCAACAATTTCCGCGGCTCAGGCATCGGCTGGTAATCACTTGACCGAAGGTTCTGGCGTTGCTGGCAACTTGGTTGCGTTGGATACCGCATTGGGTACTGCTGAAAGTGCAATTGACACATTGGAAGAAGCAGTTAACGGTGACGGCACAAACCCAGGTTTGGCCGAAATAGTTAATGGTGATCCAAATGATCCGACCGATAACGGTTTGGCGGGTCGTGTTCAAACATTAGAGGGAACCGTTGGTTCCGGAACAATGACCGTTGCGGGTGCAACCCAGGCTGATGTTATTGCTGCTATCAATGCGTTGGATAATAAGACAGAAGGTATTGCAACCGACGCCAATTTACAACAGTTGGAAACAGCAGTTGGTTTGAAACAGAACGAAGCAGATTCTAATGTTGCAGCGGCGAATATGGTGACCGGTTCTCACTTGACTGCGGGTCATGGTGTTGCGGCGAACTTGGTTGCGTTGGATACCAACTTGGTTGCAGCCGAAGGCGACATTGACGATTTGGAAACCGCTGTTGGTTCCTATGATTCTACAACTGGTCAAGGTACTGGTTTGCTGAAGGATGTTGCTGATTTGCAGGATACACTTAATGATCAAACAAACGGTTTGACCCCACGTGTTCAAGCTTTGGAAACCACCGTTGGCGATTCAACGGCTGGATTGGTCAAAGATGTTGATGATTTGCAAGACACCATGGGTACCGGAACATTAACCGGATTCAGCAACGGTGTTGATACAGTTATCGCGGCATTGAACGATTTGCAGGCAAACAAATTGAACAAGCCAATTCCAAACACATGTTCGGCACAATCACAACACTGCGTCCTGCACATGGATAACACCGGCGCGTTGTCATGGGTTGACATCACTGTTCCATATATGGAAGTTTCCGGTGGCAGTGAAGAACCGGGCGGTGGCGAATAAGGATTTAACGAATAACCAAGAACGAAAACGATAAACAAAAACAAGAACGAAGAAAAACCATCCGTCCCTTTTGTGCCATCGGCACAAAAAGGGCCGCGATAAAAACAATAACAACTAAACAATAAACAACCACAAGGACAAGGAGAACAAAATGAAAAAATTATTAACAGTATCTTTGGTTGCGATGATGGCGGT
>JAGCOQ010000066.1 GCA_017642625.1 Alphaproteobacteria bacterium
AACAAATAAATATTTGGATGATGTTGTATCGCGTACAACCGCGATTGGTGTTGGTTACTTGATCGTTGTGTGTGTGATTCCAATTATTTTGAATACACATGCAGGTATGCCATTGACTATCGGCGGAACAAGTGTCTTGATCGTCGCCGGGGTTATTTTGGATACCATGAATCAGGTTCAATCGTATTTGGTTGCGAAACAATATACAGGTGTTGTGGGACATACTCAAAAACATGGGCGTTTCCGCAACTAAAACAAGATTTGACTTTTGTTGGAATTATTTTAGAATATTTCGGCAAAATAAAATAACCCCACAGTTCTGACGGCAGTGTTGCGGGGGAACAAAGACGGCGCGGAGACGCGTCAAAGTGAATAATAAAAGGGAAATGAAAAATGGCACGTATAGCAGGTGTTAACATTCCAGCAGAAAAACGCATTGAAATCGCGTTGCGCTATATTCACGGTATTGGGCCGGCTCGCGCCGCCAAGATTTGTGAAGCGTTGAAATTGAAAGACGGTTTGCGCGCGAAAGATTTGACGGACGCTGATGTTATCAAAATTTCGAACTACATCGAACAAAACTTCAAGGTCGAAGGTGATGTTCGTCGCGAAGTCGCAATGAACATTAAACGTTTGCAAGACCTTAAAACATATCGCGGTATTCGTCACCGTAACCGTTTGCCGGTTCGTGGCCAACGCACACAAACAAATGCCCGCACACGTAAGGGTAAACGTATTGTGGTCGCAGGTTCCGCGGTCAAGGGTAAATAATAATTTTGGGTAGAGATTAACACGATAGTTAATTGAAGACATCTAAATAAAAGGTAAAAATAATGGCAGTAACAAAAGCTAAAAAGAAAGTAATCAAAAAAGTATCGCATGGCATTGCACATGTCGTCGCGACAAATAACAATACACGTATCACAATCACAGATCCGTCTGGCGCTGTTTTGACATGGGCAACCGCGGGTGCAAATAATTTTAAGGGCGCGAAAAAGTCCACACCGTATGCAGCAACAGTCGTTGCAGATGCTGTGGGCAAAAAGGTCGCCGAAATGGGTATGAAGACAGTAGATGTCCTTATGCGTGGTATTGGTCAGGGTCGTGAATCCGCTGTTCGTGGTTTGGCAAATGCGGGCTTGATTGTGCAAAGCATTACGGATACTACACGCATCCCACACAACGGTTGCCGTCCAAAGAAAGTGCGTCGCGTGTAATTTACCCGAAACACAAATTAAACCGCCCATTCGGGCGGTTTTTTATTCGAATCGTGTAAATAGATGCCTATAAAAAGAAAACCGCCCAGTTGGGCGGTTATTCTTAGCGCAAACTTTTATATAATTAGAAACCACATTTGTTGCATTTAGGTGCAGAAACAGCACGTGTTGTTGTGTATGTGCCCGCTGGGACATAAGAAACAACTGGACGATACTGTTGCACTGTTTCGCGAACGAAATATTCACGATCAACAACTTTTTCAAATGGTTCGCCGCAAACGCGACCAGAGCATTTGTTGCACTTTGTGCAAGTTGGTTTCACAACCGGTTTTGCAACAACTGGTTGAGCAACACGTTCAACGCGTGTATAATCTTCGGCAACTGTTTTCATTTCTGTGTTGTAATCAGAATAAACACCACCGTCAGATGCATACACAGGGGCACAGATCACACATGCGATTGCACCGAATAAAAGAGTTTTTTTCATATTTATAGTCCTTTTGGTTGGATTGCTGTAAATATAGGACATAAAATAATAATTGTCAAGTTTTTTGACTAAAATATTTTTGTGTCCAGTTTTGGTGTTGAAAAAAGGCCAATATTTTATTGACATCTGGTATTTTGCGGTATAAAATAACGCACGCGCACAAGGGGTTTGGGCGCCATTTTGGTGAAAATAATAAACTAAGCCATAAAGGAAAAAACATGATTGAAAAGAACTGGATGACCCTGATTAAGCCGAAAAAACTTAATGTAAAGGTCGACGAAAATAATCCAAATATTGCAACTTTGATTGCCGAACCATTGGAAAAAGGGTTCGGTTTGACATTGGGAACGGCGTTGCGTCGCGTTCTGTTGTCGTCTTTACAGGGTTGCGCGCCAATTTATATCAAAATTGACGGTGTTCAGCACGAATTTTCAAGTGTGTCGGGTTGCCGTGAAGATGTGACAGACATTATCTTGAACTTAAAGGGCGTATATTTCAAAGCACTGACCGAAGGTCAACACAAAGCATATTTGAAAGTGAAAGGTCCAGCTGTTGTCACCGCAGGTATGATTGAAACATCTGGTGGTGTTGAAGTTATGAACAAAGATGTTGAAATCTGCACATTGGACAAGGGCGCGAATCTGGATATGGAAATCACATTGGGTACTGGCCGTGGCTATGTGCCTGCATCACAAAATGCAAATGATTTACCATTGGGTGTTATCCCAGTTGATTCAATTTATTCCCCAATTTTGAACGTGGCAAGCACAGTTACACAAACACGTGTTGGTCAGTCCACAGATTATGATAAATTGGAATTGACAGTTAAGACAAATGGCAGTGTTGCACCCGAAGATGCAATCGCATTTGCTGCACGCATTTTGACGGATCAATTGGTTGTGTTCATCAACTTTGAAGATCCTGCTCAAATCAATGCACCAAGCGAAGATGAAAAAGCCAAGGATGCATTGCCGTTTGATCCAAAATTATTGAAACATGTTGATGAATTGGAATTGTCTGTTCGTGCAAACAACTGCTTGAAGAACGACAAAATCAATTGGTTGGGCGAATTGGTTCAAAAGACCGAAGCCGACATGTTAAAGACACCAAACTTTGGCCGCAAGTCTTTGAACGAAATCAAGGCACAATTGGAAGCAATGGGCTTAGGTTTGGGTATGGAAGTCCCTGGTTGGCCACCGGAAAATATTGCGGAATTGGCTAAGAAATACGAAGACCCATACAAATAAAGGTGGTTATAATGGCGAAACAAAAAGAAGTTAAACCAGCAAAGAGACCTAAGGAAGAAGCATTTATAAATGCTACCGAGGGGTTGCGCGGTTTGTTTGCAAGTATGTTTCGTGCGCTTTTGGTAATACCAGAGCCGAAAAATCAAAGATAAAAACATCCCGCAATTCAGGGGGAAACTTTGGTTGCGGGCGTCTCAATGAATCCCCAGTGCACTGGGGCAGAAACAAAATAAAGGAGTAATCAGATGAGACATATGAAAGCAGGTCGCACATTTAATCGCGACACAAACGCACGCAAAGCTCTGTTTATTGGCTTGGCGAAAAACTTGATTGAAAAAGAACAAATTAAAACGACTTTGCCAAAGGCAAAAGATTTGCGCACAGTGGTCGAAAAAATGATTACTCGTGCCAAGGTCGACAGCGTTGCAAATCGTCGTTTGATTGCATCTGAATTGGGCAA
>JAGCOQ010000067.1 GCA_017642625.1 Alphaproteobacteria bacterium
CCAATGCACGATTGTTCATCAAAACAGCGGCTAAAACGGCTTGTTCTGCTTCAAGATTGGTCGGCAAAGTTTTCGGGGTAAAGTCCATGTCTGATATAGTATATAAAAAAATTGGTTTTTCAACGCCTTTTTTGCGGGGATTTAAAACCCTTAAAATCCCGATAATAGACGCCGACGGCACGCCGACATGGCCGGAAATGTTCCCTTTGCGTGCCATTATGGATCTGCAAACCACTGTGGGCGCGCGACACTTCGCATCACAAATGTTATTGAATCCAATTTCACCCGAAAAAGTTCGTTTGGATCCAGGGGCAATGCACTTTTATGAATACGAATTTAACCCACAAAATGCGCGGGTTGGCGAAGATATTATTACCGGTGCAACGGTGTATTGGGATCCGTCGTTGGGGCATACTAAATCAGATGGCAGTGTGTGCGTTATGATATATCGCGACGACAAATCGCACCGCATATTTATTCATGATGTATTGTATCTGAGTGTTGATGATAATGACGAACATCCAATGGCGACCCAGTGTGAACGCGTATTACATTTTATGTCGCAATATAACATAAATAAAATATGTGTTGAAACAAACGGCATAGGAAATGCTTTGCCGGAAATACTGCGCGAATGTGCGCGACACACTGGATTCAACATAGTTGTTCAAAATATCGTAAACAACAAACGCAAATCAGATCGCATAATTGAAACACTGGAACCTTTGTTAAGCACAGGGCGTTTGTATTGCGCGACGCGTGTGCAATCAACACCATTGTTGTCTGAAATGATTGGGTGGTCGCCGATTGGATACACAACACATGATGACGGAATAGATGCGGTTGCCGGTGCAATTCTAGCAACGCCGATTCCCATTCATCCGCGTGGCAGGGCGGGTCAGATATATTCTGCAAACACAAGATTTTCAATTTCATAACCCTAGAAACAAAAAGGATAAAAAATGTCACAAGACACAAAACAATTACAACAAATGTATCGTCGTGCGCTGGATATGCGCGCCCCATGGCTGAATCGTTGGGACGCAGCGCGTCGATACACAATGCCAACGTCGGACGAAGATGTGGCAATGCTGTTTGATTCAACCGCAGCAGATGCAGTTGATAATTTGGCGGCGTCAATGTATTCGCTTATTACACCACCTGAATCGCTGTGGATGACATTGGTTCCCGAAAGTGATGAATCACCAAATGCAGAAATTGCGACGGCTGCGTTTCGTGCGAACCTTAACGATTCCAATTTTTATACAACAATTCATCAATGCTATATGGACCTGGTTGTGACCGGTACCGCGTGTTTATTCATGGCGGAAAATCCGATTGGTGCTTCATCTGCGTTTTCATTTACAGCGATTCCAATGTATGATATTGCGATTTTGCCAAATGCAGTTTTTCATACGACATCTATGCGGGCAAGTGATGTTTTTGTGCGCTTTCCACAATGGACACCGCCGGCGGATTTGCGTGATAAAATCAAACGCGATCCAGAAATGCCATTAAAGTTAGTCCAAAGTTTAATTGGGTCTGACTTCGTTGCTTGGTTGGATGTCGGTGGCGATATTGAAAACAACATTGTGTCCACCGGAACATTTGAAACGAATCCATACATTATTTTCCGTTGGTCGTTGCTTAGTGGTGAACAATATGGTCGCAGTCCAGTTATGCGTGCATTGCCCGACATTAAGACCGCGAACAAGGTAGTAGAATTGGTTCTTAAAAACGCGACAATCGCCGTATCTGGTATATGGCAAGCAGATGATGATGGCGTTATCAATTTAAGCAATATCAATCTGACCCCGGGCGCGATTATTCCAAAGGCGGTTGGTTCATCTGGTTTAACACCGTTGTCGTCGGGGGCGGATTTTGATGTGTCGCAACTGGTATTAAAAGATTTGCGCGACAGAATACGTCATGCGTTATTGGCGGATCGTTTGGGCTTGCTTTCTGACAAAGAAATGACAGCAACTGAAATCTTGGCGCGTAATGCCGATATGATGCGAATTCTTGGCGCGACATATGGTCGGTTGTTGCACGAGTTTATAAGACCATTAGTCGACAGGGGTTTACAAATCTTGTCGCGTCGTGGCGTGATTGACCCGATTGTTTTAAACAGTGATGCAGAATTGAAATATATTGCGCCAATAACACAAATGGCGATGGCTGAAAACTTGATTTAACGGGGGCAAACCATGGCAACAGAAATTGAAAAAAATTTTGCGCGTGTTTTTAATTCGTCTGATGGGCGCGCAGTGTTGGCGCATTTGCGGAAAATAACAATTGAACGCGTGCTGGGGCCGAACGCAAGCGACGCAGAATTACGGGGAATCGAAGCGCAACGCGCACTGGTTCACCAAATTGAACAATTATCAGAAAGGGGCAAATAAAATTGCCATTATAAAATGTCAAACAAACAAAACAGTATCATGAACATTGTTGATACGTTGCGCAGTGGGTGGTTTCTAATAGCGTTCATTGCGGGTATGGTTTATTGGGTTGCGCGTCAAGATTTATCGTTGGACGATTTGGCGCGTGCCAACGAACGCATAACCGCACTGGAAAACCGGACAACAATTCTGGAAACAGGTATTGGTCAGTTGCAAATGAAAATCGACGGAATCAAAGAAGATGTCACACTGATTAAAAGCGCGGTTATAAAATAAAAATCCCCACGATTGTGGGGATCTTTTCTATTGGTTGTTTCCAAGGAAACGACGATATACTTTCTCGTTTACCTTTACCGGATATTCGCGGATAAGGAAAGAATTATAATCGTCGGTAATTTGTTTTCCGGACATTTTCTGTAATTCGGTATTTAATTCCGTCATCTTGGCTGTGTCGGCGACCGGTTTAGCGTCCGCTTTGACGGTCATTACATAAAATGCGTCGTTGGATTCAACGATGGAACTTGTTCCAATGCCCGATTTAAATGCAGCAACCAAAACATCTGTGGGTGCGCCACTGACGCGTGATACCGTTGCAGATTTTTTATTGGTCATTTCCGCGCCACCATTGACATCAACCAATATTTCGTTCGCACGAACATACGCTTGCTTGCGTTTTGCATCGCGAACCCAATCGGCGACCAAATCTTTCTTAACAGATTCAAATTCAGCGGTGTGTGCCGGCGCAATGTTATCAACACGCATAATCACAAAACCAGACTTTGTTTCGATAAGTTCAGATTCAGTTCCCGCATCCATTGATAACAATTTTGATACCATTGCATCAGTTAAAACTTCGTCATCTGGACGTGTGCCAACCGAAAATGGTTTTAACGCAACGAATTTTGCATTGTTCTTGGACGCGGTATCAGATAATGTGTCGCCACCAATGATTGCATCTTCTACCTTTATTGCGACATCATATGCCGCGCTGTAATCATCAGGCTTGCTCATATCCGCAGGCACCAAAACATATGAAGCGGTGCGTGTTTCATCAACGGTTTGCGGATGTTGTGCATAGAACGCACGCAAATCTTCATCAGTTGGTTGTTCCGCTTTGAAATCGTCAAACTTTACAGTTGTGTAATCAATGTCGCGTTCCGCATAGCGCGCATTATACATCGCGGTTGTCGCAAACGCAGGAACCTTAATCGGTGCCGACATAGAACCCAACACCATTGAACGCAATACTTCGGAACGCAAGATTTCGGCAAAGCCCGCTTCGGAATAGCCGGAATTACGCAACACCGTATCAAATTTGAAAGTAGAGAATTGACCGTTTTCTTGGAATTCAGGATATTCACGAATTTCACGTGCAATGCGGTGGTCGGAAACAATAAAGCCCATGTCGGCACCGCGTTTTTCCACCATGCGTTGCGTGGTCAATTTAGAAATAATATCATTCTGGAACTTCTGGGCGGCAATCGGATCAACATAAACGTTCCGCATTTCTTCCTTGGTCATATTTGCCAATTCACGTGACCGTTCCAAATTATATTCTTGAACAGAAATCTTTTCAGAACCAACACGAACCAGTGTTGTATCACTCATCACATTGCCGAAAATCCATTCTGCAACACCCCAGCCAATGAAAGAAAAGGCCAAAATTGTAATCAAAACTTTCGCAATCGGTTTTTCCGACGCATTACGTAAATATTCTAGCATTTGTTCCCCTTTTGCGCTACCATAGCAAAACGATATAGTGAAAATCAACGAAAAAAAGGGGAAAATATGAAAATTATTGCGGGAAATTGGAAAATGAACGGAACCCAGTCAGCGTTAGAGGAAATGCAGGACGCGATGGGGAAAATTATGACTGATAATACGGTGATTTTGTGCGTTCCGTTTACCTTGATTTCTGGGGCAAAGGGTCCCGCCGCCGTTGGTGCCCAAGATGTATCAACCCATGACAAAGGTGCCTTTACCGGCGAGATTTCTGCCGAAATGCTGGTGGCTGCCGGTGCAAAATATGTAATTGTCGGGCACAGTGAACGCCGTATGTATCATGGTGAAACCAATGAAATTGTTAATCAAAAGGCGAAAATGGCACTTTCCGCGGGGTTAACCCCAATTATTTGCGTTGGGGAAACCATGGACGAACGCAAGGCGGGCAAAACCATGGAAATTATTGAATCTGGGGTTCGGGAATCGGTGCCAATGGGCGGTGGCAATGTGATTGTCGCGTATGAGCCACGATGGGCAATCGGGGCTGGAATTACCCCGACCGACGATGAAATTGCGACGGCGCACACACTAATTGCCGATATATTGGCAAAAATGGGGCGGGGTGGCACGCCAATTCTGTATGGTGCGTCTGTGAAGGGGGCAAATGCGACCCAAATAATGTCGATTCCGCATGTTGATGGGGTGTTGGTTGGGGGCGCGTCCTTGAAACCTGACGATTTCATACCTATAATAATGGCAACGAAATAATACTAGGCTAACAATCGGGGGTGAATCCGCCGCCCCCATAATATATGGGTTAAAGTTATGGATGACAAAGAAATAAAGGTTGATGAAGTATCGGTATCTGATGCCAAAGAAGTGGAAACACAGCCAGAACCAACCGAAAATACTGAAATTGAACGGTTAAATGTGCAAATTGCCGAACTGAACGACAAATATTTGCGCGTTGCCGCGGAATTGGAAAACACGCGTCGTCGTGCAGCGATTGATGCAGATGCGGCGGCACGCAATCGCGCCATGGCGGTTGCACGTCATTTCTTGCCGGTTATGGATGCGGTTGCGGCGGCGTTGTCGCATAATCCAAAGGACGAAGGAATATTGGCGATGGCGCGCGCGATTGAATCTGCTTGTGCGGCGATTGGTATGGTAAAGATTGAAACAGTTGGACAACCATTAAACCCACAATTTCATAATGCGGTTCAAGTTATTGAAACCGCTGATGCGAAATCAAACACTATTGTTCAAGAAATGCAGTCGGGATACATGTTTGGCGACAGTGTATTACGACCGGCAATGGTTATTGTTGCAAAATAAAAACGCCCGATCGGGCGTTTTTTATTGCGCTTAGCAACCGCCGGTTGCGTTGCCAATAATTTTAGAAATAGAAATATCTTTGTGTAAAAAGAAATCGTATTCGCAGTTGCCCGATCTGTAAGAACCGGTGCATGCAGCCAATGTCAAAACGGCAAACAATGCCAACATTAATTTTTTCATGATGTCTCCTTTCTGTTTAAAACTACGAAGTCATTATAAAGGAAAGAATGCGTTTGGCAATTATTTTTTATAATGCGCCACGCGCCCAATATACACGTAAACCACAGACTAGAATCGCGTCAAATCGTGTGTCGCCGGTCCAACCCGTTTTCGCAATAAAGTTTTCGGCGGCGCGACGCAGACGAACCGATTGTGCGGGTGTAATCCCCGCCCATGCAGTTGGAACATCAGGGCGACGTTTAACTTCGACAAAAATCATTAAATTACGACGACGGGCAATAATATCAATTTCGGCGCGCCCTGTATTGCGACCGGTGATATATCGCGATTTTACAATGCGAAATCCATGGGCGCGCAAATACATCTTTGCCAAAAACTCAGCAAACAATCCAGATTCATAACTGTTCATTGTGCACTTAGAACTTTAATTTTCTGATATGTTTCCACAGGCGTTTCAGCCCCTTGTTAGCGCGCTTTGGTTTAAAGCGAATTTGTTGTTTGCCAACCGCACCCGCAAGCAATTTGTGTAAATCGTCATA
>JAGCOQ010000068.1 GCA_017642625.1 Alphaproteobacteria bacterium
ACCCTGTTTGCTGTTTGGTATTTGGGCGGTCGCGTTTTGATGTTGGACACAAACCTTACGCCATTTGAATATGATAATATGACGGCTATTACCGACTGTCATTTCGTATGTGCCGAAGAATCTTTCTTCTATAAGACCAAGAATTTTGAATTCTATGATATTACCAAGAAAGACGGCAAACCAAATCTAGATTTGGAACCGGCACCTGTCGAATCGGTTGATATTGCGACATTGTCGTTTACATCTGGTTCCACCGGCACGCCAAAGGTTGTGCCGTTGACCCACTTTAACCTGACTGAATGCGCCCATTCGTTAGAGGATATGAGTGCATTTATCAAACCGGGTTATTATTTCTATGGCTTCTTGCCTATGTATCACATCTTTGGGTTTGCTGTGGAAATCTTGGCAACCATTGAATACGCTGGCGGTGTGATTTTACAGTCCAGCATTAACCCGAAATTGCTTATGGCGGATTTTCAGCAGTTCCGTCCACAAATCATACCGGCGGTTCCGCGTTTGTTTGAACTTATCCGCAATCGTATTATTGATCAGTTAAAGGCGCGCCACCTGTGGTGGTTTGCGTCATTTGTTCTGCGTCGTGGCAAGTTCTTGGAAAAAATCGGTCTTGGCTTCTTGGTTCGTAAAATCCAAGATCCTGTCCGCAACATATTCGGCGGTCGTGTATCATTGTTGGTGGCGGGTGGTGCCGCGACCAAACCAGAGGTAGAAACATTCTACGAACGTCTTGGCATGCCGTTTATCCAAGGCTATGGCATGACGGAAACCGTTGGACCAATCTGCATTTCAAAGCGCAGCAAGAAACGCGTTCCATTTGCATTTGGCGCACCAACGACAAACAACGAATGCGAAATCCGCAACAAAGATGCCGACGGTATCGGTGTTCTGTGGGTTCGTGGACACCAGGTGTTTGATGGATACCTGAATAATCCAGAAGTAAACGCCCAAGTGTTTGATGAACATGGATTCTTTAACACCGGCGATTTGGTGTCTATGGATAAAAATGGTGAATTACATTTTGCCGGTCGTAAGAAACAAGTGATTGTTTTGGATTCTGGTAAAAATGTTTATCCAGATGAATTGGAAGCCATGTTTATGAAAATCCCTGGCGTTAAAAACGTCGCGGTGTTTGAACATAAATTGGAAGATAAGACCGTTGCATATGCGGTATTCAGTGTCGAAGAAGGCGTCAAAATCGATAAATTGGCGACAGCCGTTGCAAATGCGAACAAGAAATTGGCGTCTTATAAATGGGTCACGCACTTTGCAATGACGACCGAAGATTTGCCGACAACCAGTACGCAAAAGGTGAAACACCACGTTGTTCGCCAAAACTTGATTGACGGTAAATATCCGATACAAAAATAACTTTTCACGGAGGTGTCAAATGACTGATAAAAAAATAGATTACATTTCGTTACAGGCCGAATATTTTGTTCCAACTTATGATTTGGCTGATAAAACGCGATATGTAACCAGACAAGAAGCGTATTCTAAGGACGGGAAGAAGAACCTGGCCATAGATGTATGGCTGGTCCAGGCAACCAAAGGTCAAGAACAAGCGTCTATGTTGGAATCTTTACAACAAGAAGAAAAAAATTATCAACAGGCACTTAAAGACACCGAAAATGACAAGGCTCTTTCTGAACAAGAAAAGAAAAAGCGTATAGACCACTTCAAACACGGCATTAAATTAATGCAAAGCTATATCAAACAATATAACGACAAGACGTTACAGCATAAGCCTGATGAACAATTCATTGAACTGGCACGACGTAATCTGGCTGGCGTTAATTGCGATATAGACAAATCCGTGTATGTCAGTGGTATTACTCATTACGAAGAAAGATAAAAAAACACCGGCATTTGCCGGTGTTTTTTTATTATTTTTTCCAACGCTTTAATGTCGGAAAGACGTTTTTACAATATTCCCGCATTTGTTCGCCAGTCATGCCAGCCTGACTTGCAAATGGCACCATCATTTCAATATATTCGTCCATAGACACATTGTCTTTGAATTTGCCCGCGATATAACAATACTTACAATAGTCCGAATTTTTTGACCCGTCCGCGTTTGTTCCATACAGCGTTTCGTCTTCCATCGGCATTGCGCAACTTTGACATATTTTCGACATAACTGCCCCCTTTCTATAACACCCGATATTATACATAAAAACCCACCGATAAAAAAGTTATTTACAAAAAGCCCCCAAAACGAATATAATCATAATGGAACAAAAAAAGGAGTCCCATATGTTTACAATTATATTTCTTATCTTGAAATTGACAAAGGTCGTAAATTGGTCATGGTGGTGGATCTTGTTGACCTTGGCGTTGGATGGCTTTTTTGGTCGCATCATTTAATAAGCCCTTTTAAAAATAAAACCGCCCGATTGGGCGGTTTTTTGTCCCACCAAATTATCTGTTATTTATTGTAATCGAAACGTTCTTTGTAAAACACAAAGAGTTCTTTGCCGGCATATTTCTTATAAATATCGTATATCACCTTGAATTCATCAATGGTAATTGCATGGTCGTTTATAGCAGCCGCATAGCAAACCCCCGGCCGCCCCAGCGCATATACCTTGTTATACATATTTATAAACGCCCAATTACACCCCCAGTTGCCACTGAACGACGCGGGGCGAAACCCCTCGGTTTCTAGCCACTGGAAAACATCTGTGTCATAGTTGGTGAAATCGTTGTTGCAAACCAAGAAACAACCGTATTGCTTTAACTTTTGTAAATCTTCCATTTTAAACTCCTTTTTAGTCCGCTTTTGGTGGGACAAGTTAGGAAATAAATCCACCTGATTTCTATTCTTTATCAAAATCCGCCAAAAATCAACAAATTGATAAAAGTTGAAAAATTAATATTTCGCGGTAAAATCATACTATAAACGGAGGTCGAATATGAAAGAACAAACACAATCCAACGATTTTTTGGGCAAAATAGTCACCGTAAAAATGGATCGCAAACTTGGCACCCGACATCCAAAACATAACTTTATCTATCCCGTCAATTATGGTTTTATTCCGAACACCGTATCTGGCGACGGCGAAGAATTGGATGCCTATGTAATTGGACCAACCGAACCACTGGATAACTTTACCGGTCGTGTATGTGCAATAATTCACCGCACAGACGACAATGACGACAAATTGGTTGTTGTCCCCGACGGACAAAATATCACTGATAAAGAGATAGAAGAACAGACCAAGTTCCAAGAACAATGGTTTAAACACATAATCGTTCGGAAAAGATAAACCCATGGCATCAACCCGCGACTTTTTAGAATTCGTATTGGAACAGTTAAGCGATTTGCCTGATATAGATTACCGCGCAATGATGGGTGAATTTGTGATTTATTATCGTGGCAAAGTTGTCGCCGGCATTTATGATAATCGTTTCTTGGTCAAGAATACAGAATCAGCAAAAAAACTTATGCCGAATGCGACATTGGAAATACCATACCCAAAGGGAACGCCCATGCTGATGGTGCCGGACATTGAAAACCGCGAATTATTGGCATCCGTATTTAATGCAATCTATACCGATTTACCGAATCGGAAGAAACGGTAGTATTTGAAAAAAATCACATATTGGGGTATAATTAAACCTGTTATAAAAAAGGAATAAAAATGAAAAATCTTTTATTATTTGTATTGAGTATGGGATTAGTTGGTTGTGCTGTTATAAATAACATATCGTATAAAAGAAACCCAAATTGCACAGGTATTAAAGAAGTAAAGGTTTTTCAAGTTTTGAACAATGGAGCATTAGCAACAACTTCTGCAGCAGATTCAATTGTTGTATATTTACCAAGTTCCGACAAATATTCCCTGTTTGATGGTGTAAAGATACAAAGACAATTTGGAGAATGTATAGTGTATGATGGTGTATACAAATACACAACTTCTGGCAGTGATAATGGTGTTATAAAATACTCTGATGCCAAAAATCAAAAAGGGACGATAGAGTATTCTTCTAACACAAGAGAAAAGACAGTCCCTGTCGTTAAATTCGAAAAACGGTGGTTAGATTATTAAGACCACAATCACAAAATAAAAACCACCCTTTTGGGTGGTTTGTGTTTTTGGTGGGAGTATGCTTGCATTAATCGAGCAAATAATAAACAAGAATTCACCGAACTTATGCATCGCATACATTTGTTTAAAGAAAAATGGTCATGTTAATACTAATCAGTTTTTTTTGTTTGTTTATTGTTTTTATTCTTTGCTAATTTAATTTCCAAACGAGCACCAAACCAACCCAAAAATAAAAACATCATTTCAATTAGAAAAACATACCATGTGCTTAATAAATTGCGTTCTATCAAAAAATCTGTTACATCAAAAGCTACTGCCATCATAATAAAATATATAAACCAAATTAAAAATCTATGACTTTTTTTCATATTATCTCCTTTGTTTACAACGGTATCATATCATAATTTTAGTTGTGTTTTAATTAAAAATCGCCTTGGTGTATTCGAACGGAGCAATCCCTTGGAAAACGTGATTGTTCGAAGATTGGTAAAAATTGGTGTTTTTTAGAAATGCTTTCTTCGAATTTATGTAATTATTAGAAATCAAAAAGAAAACCGCACTTTAAAGGTGCGGTGTATCTTTTGGTGGGAGCGGGTGAGTCGCTCGGCATAAATGCCTGCGCGCAACCCGTAACGATTTCGGTGCGCTATCGCTTCCAAAATCTACTTGGTTTCGAACCTGTGGTTCTCCTCTCACTACCTACCCATAACCAAAATAAAAAACACACCACAAGGGTGTGATTTTTATTTTGGTGGGAGCGGGTGGAGTCGAACCACCTCAGTCATAAGACAACAGATTTACAGTCTGCCCCGGCTCTCCGACTCCGGCGCGCGCCCAGAACTAAAATATCGACATAGTTTGGCAAAGGTCCGTCTTCGCTTCGCTACGCCGCGACACTCAATTTTGTTAACCGTGCGCCATGCGCGCGATAACCCAAATTGGTGGTGCGGGCAGCGGGACTCGAACCCGCACATCAAGCTTGGAAGGCTTGCGTACTAGCCCTTGTACTATGCCCGCAATAATTCGTAAGCCCAACGATTATATACCAAATGATAAGAAAATCAAGCGAATATTCCGCCCTATTTCATTGGTGGGAAGCACAGGCCTTCGCCCGATTTTGGACAGCATGCAAACTTCGTATTGCCCAAATCTTTAAAGACTTCGCCAGTACAGCAACCGAATTTATTCGGCTTGGTTCCGTCACCACACAGCCCCGCCGCCAAATTCGCGTCAAATTCCGCCGCCCATTCTTCATAGGACTTTTCAGGGGCCGCCGGTTCCGGCTCTGCCTTGGCTACCGGCTTTTCTGTGCAATCCATATCATATACCCCACGCATAGATGCCAGCGCATCCGATTTAGATTCGTCGTTTTCCGCCGCCATTTTCTCTATTTCAGAATTAAGTTTTTCGCAATTTGATTTCTTGTTCGCCAAATATTCCGTCAAAGCATTCGGGGTTTCTGCAACCGCGTTGCCCACTGGAATTGACGCGATGGCACGCGAAACGGTGCGACGACCCGTTGCCTTGGGCATACAGTTGGCACGTTGTTGCATCTGTAATTGTTTCAATGTCGCCTGGGTATCTTCGTCCGGATATTCGATTTGCAATAATTTATCTATTTCCGCTTTCAGTTGGGTGCAACTTTTACGTTCCGCCAGTTTAATTGACGCATCATCTGCAAAAGCCGTCCCAATACACATTAACGCGCCCAAGAACAATATCGGCAATTTCATTTCCGCCCCCGATTTTTATTCGTTAATTATCTTTTCAACCTGCAATATAAAATCAATTGCTGGATTGGTTAATCTTTTCGCTTTTTCAAAAATCTCTTCGGCTGCCGCCTGCATATTCAGACGTTTATATGTTTCAACGACATCCAGTGTTTCTTCATTGTCATAGAATTGGTCATCTTGCAGCGCACGCGCGATTTGTAATTCTTGCTTGGCTAAATCAACATAGTGTTCCCTGTTTTCTGGGCATCCACGTTCAGACAAATTCGCATAGATTTTTGCGTTATCAACATGGGAATTGGGACTGGGGTCATACAGCCCGCGCATTTGAGTTTTTAACAAACTTTCTATTCTTGCGCAACCTCTTTCCGATTCGTCCGTATTCTCGTTCAACGCATCTACTATCTGTTTTTCACGCAGAATCATTTTTTCATATTTTTCTTTGTTTTCTGGACAACCCTGGGTAATAAGTTTTGCATAAATATCAATGTTATGATTTGGATAATATGAATCTACAAATCCATCTTCATAAAGCCGACCCAACAATACATTTTCTATCACGTCGCATGCCGGCATTGTTTCTTCTTCTGCAACAACAACATTATTATTTGCTAATACTTTTGTTTTAACATTTGGTGTGTTATTGCCCAACATAAATCCACACAAAAACAGACCAGCCAACGCAAGCCCACCAATAATCTTTTGCCGACGCGTGTGCACAACAACCGCATCATACATTGCAACCGCAACCCTTGTCGGTTTTTTTTCTTTATCTAAATCTTTTGGCTTGGTCTGTTTTTTCATTTTCTCTCTCCTCTGGGCTCTTTTATATATATGTTATTCTAACTATTTTACTATACCATTTGCAATGGTAATTTTTCTGTCGGCGCGGGAAGCAAGTCCCATATCATGTGTGACAAACAACATTGCCATATTGTTTTTCCGCACCAAGTTCAGTAATTGTTCAAACACCGCCGTTGCGTGTGCGGGATCCAAACTGCCGGTGGGTTCGTCCGCCAACAATATTTCTGGTTCATTTGCCAATGCACGCGCGACCGCTGTGCGTTGCTGTTCACCGCCCGACATTTCACCCGGCAAATGTTCTGCGCGGTGTGCGACACCCGCCGCACGCAATAATTTCATTGCACGTTTTTGCGCGGTTTCTTCATCAACACCATTTGCCATCATTGGCAACGCGACATTTTCAATCGCGGTAAAGTCCGACAACAAATTATGACGTTGATATACAAAACCAATCTTTTTACGACGGACGGCGGTTCTGGTATCTTCACTCATTTTCTGAACAGGATTACCGGAAATCATAATACTACCCGACGTTGGTTTATCCAACAGTCCGACGCACTGTAATAATGTCGATTTACCCGACCCCGATGGTCCAACCAGCGCAATAATTTCACCACGGTGCAAATCAAAACCACCACCACGCAGAATATGCAATGGCTGGCCACCTTCGATAAAGGTCTTTTTAATATCACGAACAGACATAACGACATCTGCACGCTTCACCCGTGATAAAGAATTTAAAATCCCTGCCATTATCTTCTTACCCCCGTATTGTGATTTTCCTTTGCTGCCTTTAAAACTTCTGCACAAGTATCCGGAGAAAGAATATAGCCAACCTTAACCCCCACTACTTGTTCTAAATCTCTTGCTCTTTTCAAATCCGCCTTTCGCTTGCTTCTGTCAGATTCTATAAAATACTTTATATCATTTGGCGCAATACCATATGTTGCACCACGAACCAAACAAGATTCAGCCCAAACATCTTCTGTCTTTATTTTACGTAATTCCGGATTCAATTGACGCAGATATTCCACATTTGTGCTTAAAATTACCTTTGATGTGATTTCAAACTTCTTTATATGTCGTTCTATTTCGGCAATTTCTGCATCCGACAAGTTCTCTTTTATAATACCCTGTTTGATACATTCTGCAATGGTGCCCGGCTGGTAAAGAAAATACAACGAATACATATCTATTCTTTTTTCATAGTCGGGTGCGGTCACCCCATTCGGAAACTTATATTTATAATACAGTTTATGCGCTGGCATAATTCCACGGGCTTTTAATCCGTTTTCCAATAAAAGCGCACTGGAATCATACCCACCATAGATATGGGCATTTGAATACAATAACTCTAAATCAGACAAAACTTTTTTCTGCCGACTATTCATTTCTTAATACTTCTACTGGGTCAGTGTTTGCTGCTTTCCATGCCGGATACAGCGTTGCCAGGAAAGCCAACGCAATCGCCAACACTACAATACCAATCACTTGACTTGCCACCAATTTAGACGGCAATTCAGACAAATAATACAATTCTGATGGGAACAAATCGCGACCCGTTGCCCACTGGAAAAACTGACGAATCGGTTCAATATAAATCGCAACAATAATACCCAAAATCATACCAAAGAACGCACCGATAACACCGATACTGGTTCCTGACAAAATAAATATCTTCATCATAGATTTGCGCGACACGCCAAATGTTCGCAGCACAGCAATGTCTTTATTTTTATCCTTTACCAACATAACCAATGACGAAACTATATTAAATGCAGCCACGATTACAATCAGCATCAAAATCAAAAACATCACATTTGATTCAACCTGTAATGCGCCAACAAAACCACGATTCAAATCGCGCCAATCACGAACAACAAAACCATCAGGCAACAAGCGCACCAGTGCATCCAAAACCCGCGTTGTGTCGTCTGGATTTTTCAAGAACAAATCAATATGTGTCACCGCATCACCAATATTCAAATATTTCTGTGATGTTTCCAATGGCATAAAGATATAACCCGAATCGTATTCATACATGCCCATAAAGAACGACGACATAACCGGATACGCCATAATGCGTGGCATTGTGCCAAACGGTGTTGGTGTTGCGCCACTGGATGACACCAATGAAATATTATCCCCCATTGTCACACCCAGCGCGCGTGTAAGAGACGAACCCGCGACCAATTCACCGTCCGCAATCATATCAAGCGGCTTGCCATAAATACGCGTTCCGCGTTCCGTCTTTGCCGCCAAATCAGACATACGAATACCACGAATCATTGCACCAGTGCTGTTGCCGTTTGCGGTTGCCATAACCTGCCCTTCGGTGATTGGAACAATTGATGTTGTGTGTGTATTTACGATTTTGTTTTGTTGCATTTTCTCGATAAGAAAATCGTAATCTTTTATTGCGCCGTCTTGGTGATAAACAACGACATGCCCGTTCATACCAACGATTCGCGACAATAGTGTATCGTGGAAACCGCCCATAACCGACATTACGACAATAAGGGTCGCAACACCCAACATAATACCAATAAGCGACACCCATGAAACAACGGAACCAAAGCCACGTTTTTTCATGGCTAAATATCTAAACGCAACTTTTCTTTCCAGTTTTGGAAACATCATTTCACCTTAATTATTCAAGAACGCACGCAACGCATCACCAACCAATGTTTCATCCGGTGTTGATTTTATTGTTGCAGGATCAACAATGGAAATTAGACGCGGCGACATAAACACAACCAATTCAGCAAACGGACTTATCAACGTTTCCGGTGTTGTCACAAACGCATGTGTCGGAATACCAACAATTACATAGTTATCACCAACACTGGATGGAATGTTAAACGAAGACAATTCGCCTTGGCTGGTGCGTAAAACGATTTTTGCATCAATCTTGTTCAGACCACCATAATCGCCATATGTCGCCAACGCGCCAATGGTCAAATCTGTTTCCAATCTTTCTTCTTTGCCACATTGACCAATATCAAAGCGTGATTGCCAACCGTTTGGTATTGCAAACGTCCCTTGGGAAATCAGAACAACATTTGCCTGTTGATACAAGAACTCTTGCAAAGTTTTCGTATTGATTTCAGGTCCAACAACGACCGCACGACCAACGACCCCTGGGATTGACATCTTGATATTCTTGTCGCCAAACGCTGGGAACATATTCATCCAGATAATTGGATTATCGGTGCGCGGATAAACACGATATACATCAATGTCCCACGCCATCATATACTTCTTGGACGCGATATCGGCAATCATACGCGCAACTTCGCGTTCAGTTTGATAATTACCTTCGAACACGATTGTTTTGTCTTGCCAGTTCACCAATAAATTACGCATATCTGCACCATGCATTGCGTCCAACAGTGCCATTATTATCGTTTCGTTTTTCGGCATTTTAATCAGCCACTTTGCACGATGGGTAAGATGTATAACCCCTTCGGCTTCGTCATAGGAATAATAGGCACGACCCATTTTCGCCATAAGTTCCACCGCATCCGCTAATGTGCCCGACGAAATTGTTCCGCTAATCTTGTCCACCAATTCACCATCATCTTGGACAGCAATATCTGCACCGTCCAGTAATTTTTCCAATGCCTGATGCACAGTCAGTTTTTTAAACTCGTAATCAGAAACCTTTAAATCCGGCAATTTATCACCGGTGTTCAGACGAACAACTTCTATCTTTTCTTCGGGAACGACGGAAACAACGCTTTGATTGTTCCAATCAACACTGCACCGCTTTGGCAATTCAATTGAAAAACGACGCGCCGTATCAGTGGTCAACGCCGCTTTTTTCGGGAAAATAGGAACCGAGTTTTCATCAATCACCAGATTTTCAATAACCGTCACGGTATCGTATTCAGGCTCTTCCTGGTCATTTGCATTTTGGCACGCCGTCAATCCGACAAAAATACACATAATCATCAGACTGTGTTTCACTATGCCCAAAACATCAAAAAGATTTAGTTTCATCTGGTTCCCTCTTGTTATCAGATATTCATAAACTTTTCAAACTCTTCCAAAGTCATTTCGTAAATCGGCTTTTGTGTCGGGGTTGTTAAATGTTTCACCCGTTCAAACTGTGCATTAAACTTTTCAATCGCGCGCGCGACATCCGCCGGTATGGCAATATGACCATCTGCTCGCAACCTTTTTGCATACTCAACAATATATTCCAAAACATCGGCCGCATACATACGCCCAGCATAATTTTCTATTGGTATTCCACCCTTTTGCACGCAGATTGCCGACATCAATATCGCCGTCCGATTGTAATAATTAGCCAGTTTTATAAATTGTTGCACAGACAATGCCATACGAAAAATCCTTTCCTTGTTTAGTGCATTATAAAAACTATTGCCCCATAAACGCAATTAAATTATAATAAGAATTATGAGAATGAAAATCATTGGCTTATTACTACTGCTGGGGGCATGCGCATCCGTCAACAGTGGCAGTATTGATAACGCCACTATTTTGAACTGGGAAAACGAAGCGGTCACCACCGAACAATTTGTTCGCGACCACAAGGCTTGTTTGGGTCTAAAAGATAATTCGTATAAACCACGTTCCCGCATTTCAAAGTTATTGGCGCCGAACCAAAGTGGCATGATGCCCGATTGGGACGGCTTGTGGGTGACGTTCCAGTCCAACGAGTATAGGGATATTGGTCAACGGTCGCTGATGTCGGTGCCACGAAACGCCACATCTAAGTCGGTTGGTTCGTATCGCAAGTGTATGTTTCGGCGCGGTTATTTATTGCGCGCGATATAATTTTTGTAATCACGTGATTTTATGATATAATTGTTGCCATGAAACGTTCCTTTATGTTTTGGGTGTATTTTGTCGTAGCCATTGTTTTGGGCATATATTTTGCGACCCGTATTGTTATGACCCAAATTGGCCATGGATCGCTTGCGACCATCCATAATATTTCCATTGTTGCCGATTCATATGACCATGATTTGTCGGCGATTGAATCTGCTGCAAAATCCGCTTTACGCGCACCGACAAGGGCGTTGGATTTAACCGTTCAAAACAATCGTATATTGGCTGTGCCGGGGGTTCGCAATGTTGCAACCCGTCGTATGCCAAATGGCACACTGCGTGTTCGTGTTGAAATGCACCAGACTGTTGCCCAATGGACCGACGGTATGGCGTTTTATCCACTAGCGGCGGATGGCACAACTGTTGATATACCGTCAGAGATTCGAAACGAAGGTGCAATCGTGTTTCGTGGTGTTTTGCCCGAAGATATTTCTGATATAACCAACGCAACCCAACCTATCGCCAACATTGTTGATTACTTGGAATGGATTGAAAATCGTCGTTGGAATATCGTCACCCAAAACGGCATAACCGTCATGTTGCCCGAGGCTAATCCGACCGCGGCAATTCGCGAATTTATCTCATTAAATGAACGACAGAATATTTTGGGACGCGATATAAAAACAATAGATATGCGCGATACTGCACGTATATTGGTAAAATAAAAATGAACCTTAGTGATTCTGCTTTTTTGTGTTTAGACATCGGATCGTCTGCGGTTCATGGTGTTGCACACCGCGTGCGTAATGCGCGTATATCAAAATCTGCAATGTTCGTTGCCGAATCTTTTGATACAGTTTCTGCTATCAAGACGGTTGTTGACGAATTGGAATCACAAATCGGTCGCCATTTTGATGATGCATATATCACCGGTAATTTTGGACAGTCTTATTATGAATTGGCGGTAAAAAATCAGGTTTGGTCCGGCGAACGAAAAATATCAAACGCAGATGTAAAAAATCAGGTTTCACAAATATCTGCACCGGACGGATATATGCCACTGCACATTATTCCACTGCGTTATGATACACCAACTGTGCATAACATGCTGACACCGGTTGGTCATGTTGATACACAATTGGTATCTGCATTTGGCGCAATATTTTATCCGGTTGAAAATATTACAGAGATAAATACATTTATGCGTCGTGCACACATGCAGACAAACGGTTTTTATGATCCGCATTTTTTGCAAAATGCTGTTTTTCGTAAACCACATGATGTAACACTGTTTATTGACTTTGGTGCCGAATACACATCTGCATCTATTTGGACAGATCGCGGTCCAGTATGGCACTATAAATTACAAATGGGCGGAACAAATATCACCCAAACAATTGCGGAAAATAACGACATTACGTTTAACGAAGCAGAAAGAATTAAACGCGCGGTGTTTTCTATGTTGCCCGGCGCAACCGACCGCTTTACGCCGGCGGACGTCGCATACGACTTTTCACGCGCTGATGTAAATGATGTTGTCGTGCAATATATGACCGATATTATAAATGATATTATCAGCAACGCATCTGAATCTGTTGAAAAATATAAACCGCGCAACATTATTATTTCTGGTGGTGCGGCGGACGCAAATAATGTTGTCGATTTTGTTTCAAATGCTTTTGGTCTGCCTTGTGAAAGTATGCATGTGGATGCATCTGTGCGCGCACTTGGCGAATTTATATGGAACCAAAGTGCAGATGCACGTGCCAAGATTATTGCACAACAAGACAAGTGGGCATCACGCACAGAACGCATATTAAAAATATTCCATCGCAAACCCAAAAAGCGTCGCGTTTTTGTTCCAATTATGCCCAGCACAATGTGCTTCAATATGAACAATCCCGCTACATACACCACTTTTGATGCTGCGGGTATTTCCATGATTCATGTTGATATTATGGACGGTTTGTATGTGAATAAAATTGCTGGTGGTATTGATCAACTGCGTGCAATTCGTGAAAAAACGCATGCGCACCTGCATGTCCATTTAATGACGGAAAGCCCGTCTGTCTGGGCGGCGGACGCGATTGCCGCGGGCGCAGACACCGTTATTGTTTCAACAAACACATCTGGGGTTCGTGCCGCAATCCGCACCATAAAGGCATCTGGGCGTCGTGCCGGTATTGCATTGAACCCTGATGCATCACCGGAAATATTAAAACCTGTGCTGCGTGATTTAGACGAAGTTATGGTTATGGCGGTTGTCCCCGGCGCATCTGGACAAGAGTTTTTGCCGGCGTGTTTACACAAGATTTCATTGTTGGCGGCAACACGAAAAAAATACGGTCTTAAATTCAAGATTTCTGTGGACGGTGGAATAAATGATAAAACCGCAAAATTATGTTGGGATGCCGGTGCAGATTATTTAGTTTCGGGTGCATACTTGGCACGCAGTTCTGATTTTCCGATTGCGGTTCAATCACTGTTAAAAAAACAATAAAAAAAGCCGGCAAATGCCGGCATTTATTTTACAACAATTTTTCGTCCATCACCATATTCAGTAATATATAAATGAATCGTATTTTCCGGCAACATGTCGGCGGCAATGTCGGGCCATTCAATTAATGTTATATCGTTTGCCAATGCATATGGCAAACCAATTTCGACCAATTCAGATTTATCGTTTACGCGGTATAAATCAAAATGCGATATACCGTCATATGACTGCACAATGGTAAATGTTGGGCTTGGAACAACCGTATCTTCGCCACGAAGTGTTTGAATTATTGTGCGTGCAATTTCAGATTTTCCCATACCTAAATCACCGTGCAATGCGACACAAACCGGCGCATACAGCGTTTTTGCAAATTCGCGTGCGAAGTTTCTTGTTTCTTGCAAGTTGTTTAAAATGTATTCCATAGCCTACTCCAATAACAACAAATCGTCTTCTAGTTTATGAATAGTATCGCGCAATTCCGCCGCTGTTTCAAACTCTAAATCTTCGGCTGCTTTACGCATTTTCTTTGTTAATTGTTTAATTTCGGCGCGTATACTTTCGGCATCCATAACACCACCAAACTTGTCGTATACGAAGCGACGCGCTTTATCCGTCTTTTCTTCTATATCACCAACTTCGTCAAATATTGCCTTGGTAATAGTTTGTGGTGTGATGTTATGTTCGGTATTGTATGCCATTTGTTTTTCACGACGACGTGATGTTTCGTCCAGTGCCGCCCGCATAGATTCCGTAATTGTATCACCATACAAAATCACACGACCATTTGCGTTTCGCGCCGCACGCCCAATCGTCTGGATAAGTGAACGCGTTGATCGCAAGAAGCCTTCTTTATCCGCGTCCATAATTGCAACCAATTCGCATTC
>JAGCOQ010000069.1 GCA_017642625.1 Alphaproteobacteria bacterium
CCGCGGTTGTGCCGCGACGAATTTGTAAAACTCGTGACATAATTCATCCTTTGGTTAAATAAAAAGTGGAAAGAAAAAGGCACCGATAAATCGGTGCCAAAGTGTTGTATATTATACCATAAATCGCACTTAAAATCAAGCGGACATACTGTAGTTTGACATAAAGTCTATGATATATTGGGGGGATGTTTCGTTGAACTTCTCTTGCTTTTTCTTCTTGGAACCTGGGGTCCAATTGTATGCGTGTCCCGAGTGGAACGTGCGACCTTTTTCCAACATATCCCAATACTTCACCAGATATTCAACCTTATTAAGGTGGTCTTTGTCCCAATTAGCAAGTTTTTTATCACGATCTGCTTTGGCTTTTTCAAGTGCCTTGATATTCTTTTGTGCATCACGGAATCTTTGGACGGCATCTCGATTGTCTTCAAGATCTCTGTTTATTCTGTCATAATCTGCCATCGCCTTGGCATAAGCAGATCCATTCTGTTCAAAGTTCGTGATAAAGTTGCCTAAATCTATGGACGACATCATTTCCAGATTATCCTTGGTCAAGTAAGGGTAACGTCCTTCGTATCCAAGGATGGCTTCATCAACACCACGTTTTTCCGTCAAAGATTGTTTCAATTCTTCCCTTTCTGATTCCAAATCTTGGGCGGGTGCATTTAAGTGCAACTGGGTTTTCAGACTCTGGATAACTGGTTCCGCGTCTGAGAAAAAGTCCGGTTCTATTTCCGGCGTTGGCAGTGGTGCCGGTTGTGGTGTTTCGGTGCCCGCTTCGGCGTTGCCTGTTGCCGCTTCTTCCTTCTGTGTTTTTTTTGCTTCTTCTATCTTTTTCTGTTTTTCTTGCAACGTTGTTTTCAGTGTTTCAACGATAGTTTCCGCATCTGCATTTCCTTCGGCACGCAATTTACCTTTCAGTTTTTCAAGGGTTGTTTTAACTTCGTCATCATATACATTTGCACGCAACTTGGCTTCTAGCGTTTCAACAAGAGCTCTTTTTTCTGCAAGTTCTTTTTGCTGGCGCAATTTCTTATCTAATTTTGTTATAACACTCAACAAACGGTCACGTTTTTTTACCAACAGCAACAATTCTTTATAGGTTTCGTCTTCTTCCTGTAATACTTGTAAATCAACAGATACGGTGGCTAAATTAGCACGCAAAGTTTCTTGGACGGTGCGTTCTTGTTCATTAACCGCGCCCTCTAGTTTTCCCTCATCTGATTCAACAATAGACAACTTGCTTAATGCATATTCTCTATCGGCTTTTGCTGCCTCTATACGCGTGTCTGCGTCGGCATCCAAACTTGCTTTTTGTGCTTCAAATGCACCCTTGTCATTTTCAGGGGCGGATTTAAAGCGTTCGGACATAGTCTGTAATTTCTGACCGGCTCTATCTTTCTTGCCATGCTTATATGTGTGGTTAAACTTGCTGCCGGTCAAAGATATTGCATTAACAGGAACGGTCGCCACCAAAAATACGATTTTTACCGCAAATCTGATTCCTCCTTCCAATGCGGTCATAACCATTCTGACACCTTCATTCTTGTTCCATGACAGATTGGTATCGGAAAGCACGGCGGTTTTCTTCTGCGCACGCATTGTATCCAACAATCTGCTGGTGATTAATCCGTATTTCATAACGGACAAAACTTCCATGGCAGTTTTTGCTTCTTCTATTTTATTCTGTTCGACCGCTGTGGAAATTAATTCGGCGATTAATTTTCGCATTTGACGACCGTTTTTCAATGCGCCACTGACGGTTTTTGACATTTCTGGATCGGAATTAAAGGTCTTTAATGTATCAACCAGCCATTTGTAGTGTGCACTGGCGCCTTGGGATTCCTTTAAGATTTTGCCGACCATGCCGGATTTATCGCCTTTGCCACCATCTATTATTCCCTTGATGCCATCTTGTGGTTTTACGCCGGCCCTATCCAACGCATTGTAAATCTTGCGGGCTGGTTCTGAATAGAATAATCTGTCGCCTTTTAATTCGAAATATTTTGAGAAACAATTTTTATATGTGTCCGCTGTCCAGCGACGAATTTGCTGTCTGATTTTTAATTGTTCATCATGTTTTGGCACCAAATAGTTGGCAGAATCTGGTTTATCATAATCCAAACTGGTCTTAACACCCTCTATTGTGGAAGAAATGCGGGTGTCTTCGCTTTCTTTTGACTTGAACGCTTCAAATACTTTTTTGTCGTTATAAAGCGTGCTAAACAACACCTTGTATTGCGCTTTGAAATCGTTAAGTTTATCCTTGTTAACAACTGGAACTTTCCATCCTGTGCCGTCAATATCGGAAATAAGGCTGAAATTCGGGGCCTTTGTCAAATGGGCTTGTTCCATAAACTCGCGACGGCTGGTTGGATTTCTGGTGCTGCATGCTTCGGTGATTCTTTCTGCAAGCAACTGAATCTTTTGGCGGAACTTGTCGTTGGTGTTATATTTTTTCTTGTCAAGTCCGTCTATCAAGTCTTGATACTTAGTATCAGCATCTAAAATTCCATCCCAAAAACCGCCACGTTTAAACTGCAGATAACTTTTTGCGCTGGTTAATAAATCTTTTAATTCTTCGCATTGTTTTTCCGTTGCGGGTAATGCGGTAAATTGAGCCTGTTTGCCGGCAAAGACATCTTTCCAATCATCAATGAAATTCAGAACGCTTGTATTTCCAGCGTATGTGTTATTGTGTTTCTGTTCATCTGCTATTTTGTGATAGATTGCTTGAAACAGAAGATACAAGTATTCCAAATCTTCGTCGCTTAATTCGCTTATATCCGGCAAATCTTTCAGTTGATAATCAATACCGTTGGTATTGATGAATTTGCCATCGCGACCCTTTTTCAGCAACTTATCCGCCCAACCCTGTGTTGTTTTGTTCAAATCATGGTTGGTCAACAGATCTTCGAAGCGGGCCCATTGTTCCATATGATTCATGCGCAAATCATCCATGCGAAGCAATTTGAAATGCAATTCTAAGAAATCTTTAAGTGTCTGTGCCATGGTCAACTCCTTTGGTCTGTTCCCTTTCCCCCCTGACATTATATTATAGTGCATTTGGGGGCTTTTTTCAACTTTTACAATACCCAATGGGGTAATTTTGTGATATAATTCCACCAGAGTTGTGGGTGGATTATGAAGACAAGTGCATCATTACGCAAATTTTTACACTGTATTTATGGGTATGCGTTCTTTAATAAACTTCTGCTGATAAGCCCAGTTTATGCGGTGTTCATGCAGGATCATGGTATGTCCGATATGCAGTTGTCGGTGCTGTTTATACTGTTGTCTGTGGCGACGATTGGAACCCAGATACCTGCGACTTTATTGACTAATAAACTGGGGCAAAAAAATGCCGTTCTGTTTGGTCAGTTAATGAAGGGCATTGGTTGTGTCGTTTGGTTGTTATGGCCGACTTTTTGGGGATTTGCACTGGGTATGCTGTTGTGGGGCACAATGAGTGCATGCTATAACACTGCGTTCGAAGGTATGATTTATGACGAATTGCGGGCGCGCCACCACAATAACATTTATGCACGTGTTTTGGGCGTGCGGTATAATATTCAGTCGGCGGGTGCTGGCTTGGCGGCGTTTGGTTCCCTGCTGATGTTCTTGGGGTATGAATGGATTACAATTGCGACGTTGGTGTCGCTGGCGTTGTCTATGCTTTGTATTGCGCGTGTCGATATACGGTCGCGTGGAAATACAATGCTAAATCGTCAACGTCGCATCCGGACGGCAAAGTTGTTTAAAAACGCGTTTGGGATTTTCCGCGCAATGCCATGTATTTTCCTTATGATGATATTGTGTCAAATGATGGCGAATTTCTCTTATATTGATGAATATCTTAGCCCGATTGGACTTGAAATAGGGCTGCCGGTGGCGTGGGTCGGATTGATGCAGTTCTTTGTTTTAGGTTGTATGATGCTGGGGCAAACATTTGCGTATAAGTTTGCGCGGGTCAAAGATTGGGTTTTATACACAACTATATGCGGGCTTGGTGTGTGTTTTATATTGTTTTCACTTAATTATTCGTTGTCGGGGTTGTGGTCGTTCGGGCTGGCATATGTGTTGGCGAATGGCTTGTTCGTGTTGCTGTATTCGCGATTCCAAGATTTTGTTCCGACAACACACCGGACGGTAATGCTGTCTATTTACAGTATGTCCGACAATATGATTTATATGCTGATGTGTCTTACCATGGGGCTTAGCGCGTCGCTGGGCAGTTGGCGATACAGTATGTTAACAATCGGCATGATTCAAATCGGAATAGGGCTGTGGGCGTTGCTGTTCATTAAAAACAGATGTGCCGTTGAAACAAAGGTGCGCAAAAACGCGATCAAGGCACCGCGCCAAATTGGATCTGATATCGTGTAAACCCGCATAAAAAAGTTTGTTTTTTGCATTTTTTCTTGCATTTTGGATTTTATTGTGTCAAAATTGCGGACGCACCGCCGAAAATAAGCACAAAAGTGTAGTTTTTCGGGGGTAAGTTTTGGGACCATAGCTCAGTTGGTAGAGCAAATGACTTTTAATCATTGGGTCCAGGGTTCGAGTCCCTGTGGTCCCACCACAAATAAAAAAGCGCCGTTGTGGCGTTTTTTTATTTGTGTCTTATCGCTTGACAATCTGATTTTTTGTATTATATTTATGGCATAAACAAAAAACAGGAGAAACCTATGAAAAAAAGTACAAGATTTTTGTTAGCAGCTGGCGCAACGCTTGCGGTGCTTGTTTCGGCAAGTTCTTGTGGGAATCGTCGTGCTGAAAAAGAAGCCGAAGCAGAACGCGCACGTAAAGAGGCCGAGGCCAAGGCGCAGAAAGCGGCGGACGAAGCGGCCAAGACATTACAATTGCAATTAGATAAAGAAGGAAAAGCGGTATATGACCAAGCGCGTGATTCTGTACTGGCGGCTAATGGCTATAAAGATGTGTACAATCAGTTTTATAGCGCACAGGACAGTTTGTATAGGTTAGATAATTTATCCCAAAAAACGATTTTGTTTGAACATGTTGATACTTTGATTGCAAAGCAAGTGCGTCAAAGCGCTGAAGAAATTAAAAAGTATCTTGCCAAGTATCAAATCTTTATTCAAGACAACGAAAAATTATTTAGCAAGGTAGAGGACGAATACCGTGATTATGTCCTTAATCGTTCAATAGTAAACAACCATGCCGAAGATTATGATGAATCAGAAAAGGCAGATATGTTGAAATCACATTTCCCATATAACTTTATTGGTAATAGCGAAGGCAGAACCAACTATTATATTGTTGACTGGTATGATTCTGAATATGGTGAATCGCGTCAACAGGAAATAGAAAACGGTGTATTGAAGATTTTCGACAAGATGAATCTTGCATTGGACAAGGCTATTTTAGCCGAGATTAAAAAGTTTGCCGTTTATTATCCAGAGTTAGATATTGAAAAAAGTGGCATACCAGCACAGTATCTTAAATATTTGAAACCAAAAGATCCGCTGGATCTTTATGACGGCGATAGGTTTGGAGATATGATGTTATGGCCAAAATTGGTGGTTCGGCGCAATATATCTGTGTATGATTCTAAATTGAAAGTTGACTTCTTTGGCGAAGAGGATGCAAAATATCAACTGGTTAAGGTCTCTGATGGGAAATGGCAGGTCGTTCGTACAGATAAAAATGGCCATGTAGAAAGAACACCTGTGTTTTCACACAATGTAGATTATGACTATTATATGTACAGTATTTATCAAAACGACCAGACAGAAGACTTTTTCCAGTTTGAACCGGGCGCAAACATGGGTGTTCGCATCACTGTTAACGAAGTTGTTTGGTCCAAAACAGGTAAAGATGACAGATATCCAGATCCAAAAGGACAAATTGCTGCTAAACGTGACTTGCTTGCAAAAGAAGTGGCTCGTTTGGAAGCTTTGAATGAACATATGAGTCAAATCAGTCACCAAGCGGACTCGGTTGCAAGAATCAAGCGACAGCAATATATGGCAAGACGTTTTCATAAAAAATAAACGCAGAGGAAACCTATGAAAAAAAGTACAAAGTTTCTGTTAACGGCTGGCGCAACGCTTGCGGTGCTTGTTTCGGCAAGTTCTTGTGGGAATCGTCGTGCTGAAAAAGAAGCCGAAGCGGAACGCGCACCAAAAGAAGCACAGAAATGGGAGTTGGATTCTGTGTATCGTCATGCGCGGGATTCGGTCTTGGATGTATTGAATTATGATGAAACGATATATCCCAGACTGTTTGATGCAGAACAGGAATTAGAGCGCATTGATGGGTTGTCTCAAAAATCAAAGTTGCGCGAAAATGTAGATGCTTTGATTGCAAAACGTTCGTTAGTGTGTGCCACAGAAATCAAGAACTTACTTGCTGCAAGC
>JAGCOQ010000070.1 GCA_017642625.1 Alphaproteobacteria bacterium
ATCCATGGACGAAACAAAATCAGATTTATCTTTCCACGAAATCGCGCGCGACGAACCGACCCCGGCACCAAACATGCCAAAGTATTTCCGATAAAGAACGGTACAGTGTGCATATTATGCCAACTTGCCATGACAATGTTTATATTTCAAACCCGAACCACATGGACATGGGGCATTACGACGCGCCTCGGTCGATTGGTTCATGTCTGCGTCATGTTTTGCTTGTTCCGCCGCTTTGGCATCAACATTTTCACGCGTCAATTCCATGCGACAGATATACGACACCGACATCAGTTTGAAATTGTTAATTGTGTTTCTGAATAATCCCAACGCTTCGCGCTTGTATTCATACAGCGGATTCTTTTGTGCATAACCACGCAGACCGATTGCCGTTTGCAAATAATCCATCTGTTGCAAGTGGCGTTTCCAAACACCGTCCAATGCACCCAACATCATTTGACGCGATGCCATCTGCATAAGTTCGGTGCCATACTTTTCTGTTTGTTGCTCATAACGGCGCAGTGCCAAATTGTTCAGGACTTCAAACGCTTTGCGTTCTGTGATATCTTCGTCGGTTTTCCAATTTTCAATATCAGTTATATCCAACGCAAATGTCCGCAACATTGTGTCGTGAATACCACTGATATTCCAGTCCGCCGGCATGGCTTTTTCAGGAATATTGTTTTCACAAATCATTTCCACAACATCACCAATCATTTCCCGCGCAAGGCCGCTTAAATCATTGGACGTCATCAAATCATCACGTTGTTTGTAAACAACGGTGCGCTGTTCGTTCATAACGTCGTCATATTTCAGCAATTCTTTACGCATTTCGAAATAGCGCGCTTCCACACGTTTCTGTGCTTTTTCCAACGCTTTGGTTATCCATGGGTGCGTAATTGCTTCGCCCGCCTTTAATCCCAAAGTCGTCAGCATGCCGTTCAAACGTGCCGCACCAAATATACGCATCAAATCGTCATCCAGTGCAAGGAAGAACTTAGAATCACCTGGATCACCTTGGCGGCCGGAACGACCACGCAACTGGTTATCAATACGACGAGATTCGTGACGCTCGGTTCCAATTACATACAAACCGCCGGCATCCAACACAAGTTTCTTATTTGCTTCAATTGTGTCATATATCTCTTTCTTTTTACTTTCAAAATCCGGCGCGTCTTTATCCAGTGCCGCAATCAATTCTTCGGCATTACCACCCAATTTAATATCGGTTCCACGACCCGCCATGTTGGTTGCTATCGTGACCGCACCTGGCGCACCCGCTTGGGCTACAATCTTCGCTTCGGATTCATGGTGCTTTGCATTCAAAACCGCTGGATTTATTCCCAATTCAGAACGCACCAGTGCCGCCAACTCTTCAGATTTTTCAATAGACACCGTTCCAACCAACACAGGTTGCTTGCGCGACATACAATCTTTTATCTGTGCCAAAATGGCTGCGTATTTTTCATCTTTGTTGCGATATATTTCGTCATGATGATCGACACGTGCGACCGGACGATTTGTCGGAATTGACACAACACGCAGTTTATAGATTTCTTCGAATTCAGCCGCTTCGGTCATGGCGGTTCCGGTCATACCAGCCAATGTTTCATACAAACGGAACAGGTTCTGGTATGAAATACTGGACACCGTTTGATTTTCCGGTTGAACAGTCACATGTTCTTTGGCTTCAATCGCTTGGTGTAAACCTTTACCAAAACGACGACCCGTCATAACACGCCCAGTGAATTCATCAACAATAAGGATTTCACCATTACGCACAACATAGTTCACATTTTTCTGATACAAATGGTGCGCCAACAACGATTGTTGAATGTGCATAACCAACGCGGCATTTTCAGACGCATACAGGTTATCGCCAACCAACAAATCTGCTTCTTTTAACAAACGGGTGACATTATCAACGCCGGCTTCGGTAAGTGTCACATGGCGATCTTTTTCATCTTTCTTGAAATCGTCGGGTCCCAATTTTACAACGACATCATCAACGCGTGCATACAGTTGGCTGACATCTTCGGCGGGGCCGGAA
>JAGCOQ010000071.1 GCA_017642625.1 Alphaproteobacteria bacterium
AATCTATTTTTACAAATGCGGGGTGGAAATTCGTGCGCGCCGATAAAGATTTGGGTGGCAAAATTCGCGTTTTAGTGTTCAGTTTGTAAAATCAAGTGCCTTTACCGGAATGGTGTTGTGTTTAGCCCCTGATATTACTATTGTTTTTTTGCCTTCAAGCCATTTTTGTGAAAGAATATTTGGCACAACTTCGTCGTGTTCGGCGACATAATGCACTTGTGCAATTCGCGGCAATGTGTATAGGTTAAGCGAGTGTGTAAGCGGTGTATCATTAAAATATTGTGTCCAGTCAGCGTGATTCAATACCCCCGCCATTGTTATCCACTTTTTGACATCAATTTCGGCATGATTTTGTATAACCAGACCCGAAATCATGGCACCACCCGAATAGCCAATCAAGATAACCGGACGCGTTCCCGCAATCGTTTTTATTGCGGACGCAACTGAATCAACCATGGATTTTGAAAAACGTCCCGTTGTCCAATCGCGCGTTTTGCACTTTTCATCCATCACAAATTGGCATGGTCGTGCGATATATGCAACATTTGGCGCATTGTCCGCCGCCGCCAAGTCGCGCACAAAGTGCGAACGCGGTGTCGGATCGTCTGTGGCGCGCCCATAATTGTTAAACGAATGACCGTCGCCTTCGATATAAATATGCACAGGGGCGGTTTTGTCGGTAATTTTCTGAATTGTTGCGACGGAATAAAGATCCACGCGTGTTGGCGACACAATCGTCATATCGTCATGTGCGCCAATACCGGCACAGCCCGCCAACAACAATAAAGATACTAAACCAACCCGCCACATAATTTGATTTTATAATGTGGCACCGAAAAAGAAAAGACTTAATGTTGTTTCAGATACTTTTTCTTTTGTTCGTTTATCATTGGGCGCATAAATATCGGAGACGATTTGATAAGTTTATCCCAGTCGCGTTTGGTGAATCGACTTTTTGCTTTGTCTATTCTTTCGCTTATATCTGCTTCTTGTTCGGTTATATCACTCAGTCGCAAAGACAATTCGTGATATTGTTCCAATGGCGTTTTTTGTTTTTCTATCATTTCTTTTAGTCCTTGTGCACGTTCCCATGGTGTTGTTCCTGTGAACTCTTCGTGTTCTGGCTCGTAATCTTCGCCGTCAATTTCCGCCAGCATAAGCCCAACATTATCGTGATATTGCTTATTGATTCGTTCTACCAGTTTATCGTGTTCCCACCAGTATTCATATGCTAGTGTTCTTAGTGCATCATTTGCGGTTCGTGAGATATTTTTCGCAATTTGGCATATGCGACCGTAATACCACATTTGTGATTCTTGCCCGCGATTAAATCGCGACCAGATATCATAATTAGTTTCAATCAAATCGCGGTGGATAGATTGAATATTGTGTATCTTGTCGGCAAAGAATACCGTCAAGCAATCTGCATCCTTACACTTTCTTACCTTTTTAAAGGTTGCAAGTTTGCGGTCTTCCCATGGCAAAGATTTGTCTGGTTCCGAACAGAACTTCACGATATCGGCAATGCGTTTGCCGAATTTTTCGACCAGTTCGTCGTATGTTGTGTTGGTGTCTTCTAATGTGTCGTGCAAGATACCTGCGACAACCGCATCTTTTGATGCGCCGGCGCGTATAAGCATTTCCATAACGCCCAACGGATGAACGATATATGGAATATCTGTTCCTTTGCGCAATTGATCCTTGTGCTTTTCGGCCGCGAACAGAACGGCCTGTGGAATCATAGACATTTTGTCCTCCTTTTTGTTTTGACCAAAACAGAACAGCCACCAAAACCGCTTTCGCGATAGATGGAGTTATATTTTGATGAAGTTAGTTTTTTGAGTTATCTGTGGGGAAAAAGAAATGGTTTCATATCACCACCCCACACGAGTTATTATAGATAATTTTTGCGGGTTTTCAAGGGAGATATAACATTTTTCTTGCAATCGGGATATTTTGATATAGAATATATGACCGTTGCGCCCATGGCTCAATTGGATAGAGCATTTGACTACGGATCAAAAGGTTGAGGGTTCGAATCCTTCTGGGCGCGCCACGATTAAAAAAACACCGCCGAAATGGCGGTGTTTTTTATTAAAATCCCATGTGCAGATTGGCGGTGGTAATAAGGTTCCCGTCGCCACCGGCATCTGTATTTGTTAAATAACGCACGCCAAAATCAGCAAACAGATTGCCAAGAAGATTCAAACTGATACCCGCCATTGCGCCGTATGTGAATGCGTTGCGTTCATCAGCCGGTTCGGCATATGGGCGTTTCAATTCTGTTTCATAATTGGTGATACCCGCACTGATACCGGCATATATGCTGGAACGATAGCCGGTTGGATGAACGTCCATAACGACGTCCGCCATATACATTTTAACCTTGGTATCATATTCATAATCTATGCCGCCCGCGCTGTTCTTGAACGTATAATCGGACATTGCGTATTCAAGTCCATTACGCATAGAAATATTGTTCGTCAATGCGTATTGAATACCGCCGGTAATTGTCCACAAACTGCTGAAGCCCGTTGATGCGTGTTTTCCAGTGTTCTGGAAACCCGATGTGACCCCCGCGGACAAGTATGGCGTTAACGCGTGCGCCGGCACGACAATTAACGATAATAATG
>JAGCOQ010000072.1 GCA_017642625.1 Alphaproteobacteria bacterium
CAATGATTAAAAGACCTTATACCCAGC
Source organism: Alphaproteobacteria bacterium (assembly GCA_017642625.1). Next base: position 28 of record JAGCOQ010000072.1, read on the forward strand.
GCAGATTTCCGCACCTTTCAATAAAATTTGTACAGATTTTGTGCAGAAACGAACCCGTTGTGCATAAAAAACACACCCCAAAATACATAAAAAACATCCCCGTCATTACGACGGGGAGGACACACATAAAATCATACAAAAAACTATCGTAACACGTCAAGCATTAAACAATCTGTTCGGGCGGTTATATGTATCACAATGCAACCACGTTATCGGCGCACCGGATGCCGTCTTTTCAAAATTCAGACAATTAAACCGCATGTCCGCCATCAATTCACGCCGTACGCGTTCATATTCCGCCGCCTTGGCCGTTTTCGTCTTGGCGGTGCGTTCTATCGCCAATATGTGAATGTCCAGCGCACGCCCGAATTTATGCGCACTGTACTTGGCACCGGTCTTGCTGGTCCAATCGCGCATTCCGCAATCTGTCAGCCCACCACCATTTATCGTACATGGCCCGTATTTTTCGCGTATCAAATCAGCGCAGCGCAACAACCGGTCGTCAAACATTGACCACAATGTGCTTTCCGGCACCGCTTTTAACACCGCCGGATTAACCAATTCGCTTATCTTGAAATACTGGCACTTGTACATGTCACACCACCTTTTTTACGAACCTCGCTATTATCAACGCAACAATCGCAAACAACGCCACCGCCAGCGCATTGCGTTCGGTGCGTATCGGTTTCATTTGCAATTCACATGCCTGGGGCGCACCGGCAATTTCCCCTTTTAACGCAGCAATCTGTACCATGATTGCCGGGGTCTTACATTCGGGTGCCAAATTCTTTTCCAGTGCGACCACCTGCGCCGTCGCATTGTCGGTTATCGTTTCCACCGGCGTTTTGTCCGCGCATCCGCACAAACCAATCAACAAAAATAACAAGATAAACAAAAAAACTGCGCATTTTACCCCAAAAACCCCAAAATTATGTGATTTTTTCACATTTTGAACGCAAAAATGCGATTTTTTCGTCATGTTTATCCCCTTTGCTTTACCTTGGCCGATACAACCGTACCCAATATCTGTGCCGTCTTGTTGGTCAGTTTAATGTCCGGCACGATTTCATACCGGTTGTTGCGATTGATTGGTGTTAATGTCAATTGCCCAAATCCCGACAGTGCCGTATGGCTGTACATGCGTTCAGCAAAATTCACATTCGGGTCAATCGTACGCCCTTTCTGATAACTGGGTGTCATGATGCACTGGCGGTTTTTAATAACCACATTGCCGTTTTGATCCAGGTACATAATCGGGTCACTGGCATCTATAACCGCTTGATGTTTGTGTCCAATCCAAATTAAATCCGCATTCACGCCCTTGGCAATACGGTTAAAGTCAATCATGCCCTTGGTAACCGGTGCGCTGCCACCCATACCGTGGTGCTGGTATATGTCATAGTGCGCTGCGGTTTTCCCACGCGCATCCCTAAAATTAAACCGTATGAAATTCGCGTAATTCCCAACAACAATTTGGTGCTTTTTGCCGGCGTTCAGTATCTTGGCCAACATTTCCAGTAAATCCACCCCGTTGTATTTTAATACGCTTTCCTCGTGATTGCCCCGCCCCATAAACAATATCTGTTCCTGGTATGGTTTTAACAATTCATATGCCTTGTCCAGTTTAATGTTTAACTGGTTGTCGCCGGTTTCAAGCAATGAATTAACCGCGCGTTTATGGTCGGTGCGTATAATCGCGTCAAACATGTCGCCACCAAACAACATATAACGCCCATCGTTGATACAATACTGTGCATGCTCAACAAACGTCGGTTCGTCAAAATTGGGGCTGTCTATGTGTGGGTCGCTGAATAATGCCGCCTTGAACGGAACATTTGCGCGCATGGTTATATCGTATTGTATCGCTTTCATTTGCGGTGTCCTTTTTGTTTGTTGTTTATGGTTTGAATTATTTGGCGATATTGCCCCAGCGTTAAATCCGCTTTGGCTGAATTGCATTCGTAATGTGTCGGGCGCAGATTATTCGCCTCTGTCTTACCACCCTTGGAACGCGGTTTAATATGATCCAGGTTCCACTTTTGCCCCTCTAAAATTGGTTCGCCGCACAAATAGCAATAACAAATCTTGTAATGCACCGCGTATGCGCACAACTTACGAAACTGTCTTTTGCTTATTGGCTCGTCTGTTTCTAACGTCACTGGGTTTAACCTCCATGCCGATTTTTTCGCTGATTTTCTTGAACGACAATTGCGTTAAAACGCTGAATACCTTTAACCCTGTTATGTCATACAGGTTTTCAAATATGCTTAATAACTCCACGCCATCTATGGCCAGCGCAACCCAATACGCCAATTCCACCCCTTGTGCGTACGATGGGAATGTCATTTTTTCAGCCACAAACGCGGAAAACACCGCAATGGTGTATGTAATAATCTTTTGCACAAACCGCGACAATTTGCGCGACGTGCGTTTTTGCCCACGATACGGTGCTGCAATAAAGCCCGTAACCGTGTCAATGCACAATAATACGAACAAGCCCAACACTGCATGGTGTATTTCCTGTGTAAAACCCCAAAACAGCCCACCGGCCGCGTAAATCATTTTTGTGCCTGTCCAATGTATGCGATACATATTTCTGCCCCCTACCACAGTAAAAATGGGGCATAACGCCCCACCTTTTACTTTTTACGTCTTTTTCCGCACGGCATAGTCGCCTCCCTTGGTTTTTATTTCACGAACAGTTTAACAAATGTCAGAATTGACACGATAACACCTGCGCCGGATGCAACATACACACCGGCATCCACCGACCAAATCGCCAATATCGCCGTTACCGGTGCGATTGCGTATTCCACGGTCTTGATAACCTTGTCAATGATTTCAGATTTAGACATTTTTGCTTGTTCTTTCTTTGCCATAATTCACTCCTTTATTTGCAACCAACCCGCCGATTATTTTAAAGTTTTCAGCGGGTTATTTTAAAGTTATTCAGCAACCCAAGACAATGTCGGAACACCGCTCGCGATAACCAGTTTCAACACATAGGTTCCGTCTGCTGCCGGCAATGATGCGTGACGCGCCGCTGGTATTGTTCCGTCTGCGGACATAATCTCATAGTTACCGTTTGCGTTCGCTACCTTAAATGTATTAGCATCAGAGTTGGTGACAGAGGTGCTGGTGCATCCAATTTGTATTGCGTGCGAAGCCGATGTGCGTGCTGTGTGACCAATAGCAACAGAAAAGCCACCATTACCCCAAGCATTATACCCAAAAGCCACATCCCCACCCTGGCCAGATTGTGCTGCTTGTGCGTAATTTCCAATGGCGACAGAACGACCTTTCAAAGAGGTGTTTGATTTTTCCACTAAAACACCATTCCCAATTCCAACGCCGTCTAATACCGCCAATGTAGAACCAGCATCACAAATTCCTATACCTGGGTTTCCAGCAAACGCTGTGCCTGTTGCATTATTTACCAACGGTTTATCACTCCAAGAAGCATCTGTTCCGTCTGTGGTAAGGAACTTTCCGCTTTGTCCTGTTTGGTCGGGTAAGCCACCACCGGATGGTGTTGTCCATGCTGGGTCGCCGTTGCTATCCAATGCCAATACGTCGCCCTCGCTTGCGCCTGTTGTGTCCGGTAATGCGTCAACCGCGCCCCATGATGCATCTGTACCATCGGTCGTTAAAAATTCGCCACTATGCCCGTCTTGATCCGGTAATGACGAACCACCGCCGTCGCCCGCATACGGCAAACTGTTCCATTTGGTTACGCCGTCGCCAACTTTCAACTTGTTCGTGTCGGTTTCATAACCAACCTCGCCCAATTGCAGAATTGGGTTTTCTGCTGCCCATTTGCTTGCTACAAATGCGCTGCTACGAATAACACGACGGTCTTGATCGGGCCACCCAATTGTGCCCAAACGCGTCATTGGCGCATTTACGTACTGTTCATTATGCTTTTGTGCCATTTTGCTTTCCTTTTTTTGTGTGATTGTTTGTTGTGTGTTATGCCGCCATACCTTTAACCTCCCACACCACGCTTGTGTCGGCTGCTGCATAAACGACAAAAGACGTTGTGCTTGACGGTGTCCTAGCCCATACGTTTACATTTGTTGTGGTGCTTGCACCCGATATTCGCGTGGCCATTGGTCTGTAATCAGTATCTGCCATTTCAATCAGTAATGTCACGGTGTGATTGCCCGAACCGCCGGTGGAAATTGTGCCACCTTGTTCAACCCAACCATCAGCATACTTGCGATACCAAGTGTAGTTGTTCCCCGATGTTGGGGCTTGGAACGCTATTACTTCGTGTCCTGTTTCTACGCGTTGGTGCAATCCTGGCGAACCGACCCCTTGCCATATCTTGATTCCGTTATTAACGATATAGCATTCTGCACAATACAGTGTTGCCCCCACCGTTGTTTGTATGCGGTATTTGGTCGTTAAAAGCGACGAAATCGTCGTGGTGCATTCTGTTGTAAATACTGTTCCGTCCGTGGACAGCGACAGGGTGCAGGTTGTGCCAACACGCGTTATTTTCGCATAATACTTTTGTGCTGGGTCTATTGTTGTTACACCATCAACACCATTCAGTTTCAGTAAGTTTCCGCTTGAAAGCGTTAGTTCAAACGAATTTGTGTTGTTCCCTGGTTGTGCTGTCAATATAATTGTGTTTGCAGTTTGCCCCTCAAATGCCAACACTATTTCACACTGGTCTAACGCCAACCATCCTGGAATTATTGCGTGGCTTGCTGTTATGTTCGGTATGATTCTGCCGTCGCTTGTTATGGTTGGTGCGTTTGCATCTAATGGGTCAAAAGTCACGTCAACAGATAACGGCATATTAGATTGCGCCCCCGCAATCGCCGTGTCCACATAATTCTTGTTCACGATTTGTGTGCTGCTTGGCGAAACTGGCATTGTAACCGTGGACGTGCCCGACAAGTCGGCAGAACCATCAAACGTGGAATTGCTTATTGTACCGCTGGTAAATGTGCTGTTCGTTATGCTTGCACCGTCAAATGACACAATCATTGGGTATGGTGTGAAATCTTTGCTTGTGTGGTTCCACAATATGCGCCCACCCTGCTGACCCGTCTGTTCCGGTATATCCCATATCTTGCTTGTAATTGGCACATAGCCGTCATAAGCCGATGGCGGTGTGATTGTCGTCGTCTGCACCCATGCACCGCTTGTGTATGTATAAATAACGATTATTGGATCGCCACTGCCGTCCACCTGCGTAAAATCGGCATAATTGCGCCCCTCAACCTCTGCGCTTGCCGGAATCGTGCCCAGCGCATCCATTTTTGCATACCATACACCTTGGTCGGTTATCATACGGCCGGAGTTTGCAGCCAAATCCACGTCTGCCTTGGTTGCCAGTGTTCCAGTGGTATTCGCTGGCACAGACAAGTCGCCACCATTATTTATCGTTGAAACAAACAGTTTCCCCCCAAGATATAGGTTTTTCCATTTTTTCAACGATGAACCTATGTTATAAGTGTTGGTATCCCAAGGAACAAAACCATCAGGCGTTTCAATAGACGCAATCAAAGTCACAGAATCGTCGTTGTTTAACTTATAAAAACCAACCCCGTCCCAAAACGGCGCGATGGCACACTGGAACGACGACGTGGCACGCATTTTTAAAACGCCCGTCATTGTTGACGAACCGTCTATACTGACTTTGCCGTCAACCTCGGATTTCAATGCCAACGTGTCCGCACCCGTTGTCGCCGGCACAGCCAAATCGTAATAACCGTTGTTAATTGCTGAAATATATGCGGTGGTTATGTATGCTTCTTTCCATCTATGGTTCAACGCACCTAACCACATTGTGTTATCGTCGTACGGTTCAAAACCAACCGGATTCAACGCCGCCAACTGTGTGCGTGTGTCGCCGTCCATGTAAAAGAACACCACACCGTTGGTATAACCAAATATACCACCCGCACCAGTTGCGTTTGTGAACGTTAACGCACCCGACATTGTGTCGCCTGTCTTGCTTACCTTGCCGTCTATATTGTCCTGCAGACCGTCCAACGCGTCTTTCAAATCTGTTTGGTCGTTTATGTCGCCCGTAATATCGCCCCACGTACCACCGGAGGCGTCAATGTATGCCAAATCGTTCCAATACGTTACACCATCCCCAATCTTGACCTTATGCGTATCTATTTCATAACCTATTTCGCCACGTTGCAACAATGGGTTCTTGGCTGTCCATGTGCCTGCTGCAAACGACGGGTGGCGCAAACGGCGGTACCGTCTGCTTGGGCCTTGTATGCGCCCCTCACGCGTCATTGGGTATTCTTTGCTGTCAATACTGTGCTTTTGTGCCATTTTATAACTCGCTATTTATCCATGCGTCAATGTCGTCGTCGTCAATGTCGGCATCAACGTGGTCTGTTTCTTGTTCCGGTTCATTACGGCGTGCATGGTCTATTTCCGTCCAGCACATTTCCGCCAAAATGCCCCAGTGTTCTTTTTTGATTTGGGTTTGGTGCTTGTTTTTGAAATTGGCTATGGTCATGCGTATAATGCTGTCAATGTACGGCAGGTCTAAATACCCGCGCAATTCCCACAGCGTACGCATAAGCGATAAGCGTAACGCCACAACAACGTTTTGTGGCTCTATCGGACGAACATGTGTTTCCCCACGCACCCATGCACGAAAAACGCGCCGCAAGTTGCTGTCGGGCGCGTCGTGTCGTGTAATCGTTGCCTGTGTGTCGTCGGGATCTGCGTATTTTATATCAAGCGTCATTGTTGCCCATTTCGTCTTGTGTCGCTGCGTCAATGCGTTCCTGTATTTCTGCATCTGACATGCGTTCACGCACCTCAACGTCGTACGCACCGGTGTCGGTGTCCAGCCCGTATGGGTTTATTTTCCCATCCGGCTTGTTTTCCACCGCATCACGCGTATCAACGGTGTCCAAAACACGCACCTTGGTGCTGATTCTGACTTTTTGGTCGTCAATGTATTCGCGTCCGTGTTCCTCCATGATATTAACGTCTTTAACGTCAATATTCACGTCATAGGCCTGTGTTCTTATCATTTGGGTTTTCCTTTTGGGTTTGTTTGGGTTTATCTTTTCTTTAATGCTTCCACCAGTTGCAGAACCGCGCTTGTGTTGGTTTTGGGTAACGCATTTGCAGCGCGCCCCAATAAAAACGACGTTTCACCCAATACACGTGGCGAAAACGCCGACAATGACACAATACCAAACGGGTTCGCACTTAATGCACGCGTGGATAATGCCGCACCACCCGCCGCCAACGCGCGTACTGGGTCACGTGGCACCCACTGTTGAACTTGGCCACCTGCAACCGCGTCCAAAATCTTTTTGTTTGACACCGCATCTAACACCGCACCCAGTTCCTGTTTGCCACCTTGTGCTGCTGCAACGGATTGACGTGTAATGCCTTGTAATTTACGCAATTCTGTTGTTGGGTCAGAACTGGTCAATGCATGTTTTATGTTTTCAATCAGCCGTGTATCCGCACGGAATGCCGCACGCGCACCGCCATATTCCGGCACCGCGCTTTCCAATGTGTTGTTCAACGCATTTCTTATTGGGGTTAATATACGCACTGCGTTCTTTTCCCCTGCACGCGACAATGGTTCAATGATTCCGTCCATTGCCTTTTTGGCTTCCAGCGCATTATCAAACGTCAAACCGCCGTTTAACTTAATATTGTCGGCCAATTTATATGCTTTATTAACCGCCTTTGCCGCTGTATCGTCAACGCCCGACGTTACACCCGAAATAGAATCTGACGCTTTTTTCAGTGCTTCGTTAAACTCTTTGTCCGGCAATTTCAATGTCTTACCATTGTCCGGCAACATTGCCTTGTACTTGGCACTGGCATTTTTTTCCATGGCACGCACCGCTTTATCAACGTCGTCCACCACGTCATAAACACTGCCTTTGCCACGCATAGCGTTTTTGTATGTTTCGCTGTTGCGTGTTCCTGCGTCAAATCCGCGTTTCAACGATTCCCCACCGGCACCACTGGTTGTTCCAGCGACATCCGCAACCAATCTACCGGCGGCCTTAATACCCTCTTTGGCCACCGGTATTGCACCACCAATAATTGCGCCTGTTTTGGCTTGTCTGTACGCTTCGTTCAAACGGTTTTCTAAACCACCCTCGCCCTCGCCCAGGCCATACAAACCACCGTACACACCACCCTGTAATGCGCCCATACCAACGTCCGCCAACAACTTTGAACCCAACAGCGTACCGTTGGCCGCCGGTATCAAGCGGTTGGCGGGATTTGCAATCGCGCCCGCAATGCGCCCACCAACGGATAACACTGGGTGCTTCTTGTCAAATTCTTTTTGTGCTGCGCGTTCCTCCGGCAAATACTCGTTGTACTTATCGTTGATAGACGCTGAATAACTGTTAATTGGATTCTGATTTACCAGCGCAACCCCCATATTGCCACCCATTGCCGGTGCAAACGACGGCTTTTCTTGCAATATTTTGTCGGTTATGGCGCGTCCGGCCGCTGCACTTTCGTCAGCCAGGTTGTATGTTGCACCGTTGATTATAGATTGCAACGTGCCATTAACAACACCTCGTTTCTGTTTCGGTTTTTCAGCGAAAAACTGTGCTTCCAAATCGTCACTACCGGCAAAAAATTGTTTTTCTAGATCATTCATTTTTGCACCTTTTCAAATCTTGGTTTGCCATCTGATTCATAACCTAAAAATCTAACGCCATTACGAACTTCGCCAACAACAAGATTTCTGTTGGCTTGTGAATTGGTGTTTGTCGCGCCTTGCTGTGTTGCCTGCTGTTGCATGGTTGTGCCGTTTTTACGCGCCACATCCTCTAACGCGTTTTCCACCAACGACCAGCGCAATTCCGGCGCCAAGTATGGCGACAATCCCATTGACTTAAAGAACCGTTCCCCCTCTTGTTCGGTCATTTGCGCACCGTAAATCTTTTTCAACTGGTCTTGTACATACTGCTTGGCTTTACCCTCAAATTCGTTGTACGCACGCGATTGTTCGGTGTCGGCCATGTCTGACATGCCTTTACCCCATTGTGTCGCCCAACGACCTGCTTTTTCGTTCAATTCTTTCAAATCTTGTATGCGCTTTGGTTCAAAACGATATGCAACATCCCCGCCTGCATTTGGGTTGTTATATTTGATAAAATCGTCCGCCGTTTGACTTGTAATCTCTGCCTTGTTTGCCTCCAAATCCAATTGCGCTGCTTTAATTGCGTCCTCACGCGCAGCATTTTCGGCTTCCATTTGTAATTGTGCAGATTTGATTGCGTCCTCACGCGCTGCATCCGCCTTTTCGCGTTCGTCTGACTTTTTGGACTTGTATGTACTACCAAACGCACGTGCAAATGACGTCAATGCCATATCCCACGGGTTGATTATTTCCTCGCCAAAACCGCCGGTAAAACTGCGTGTCTGTGGCAATTCAGACAATGCTTCGGCTATAACCTCGCCACGCGTCTTTAATGCGCGCGGCTTGTTCAATGCATCCACCACCAATTGCGTATTGCGTGGTGTGCGCAACGCGTCCATGACCGCCTTTAACTTGTTGGGGTTATACTGCGTACGTGAATACGACGTTTGTGTCTTTGTAACTGGCACCACCGTCTGTGGCAACGCCATCGGGTACAAAGCACCCACAACCGATTGTGTGTTATCTATCATTTCTGCCATCTTTTCGTCCTTTTTTGTTTATGCCCTGTCCGCTGTTGCGCCGGCTGCGCTTCCTGCCGCGCCACCAATACTTGCACCAAGTGCTGCGCCCCCGCCACCACCGTAAATACCGCCAATAATACCACCGGCAACACCACCAACTGTGCCCAATATACGTTGCGCCGCGTTGTTGTTTGCCATTCTCGTTTGGTATGTGGCAATTTTGTTTTGATACAATGCGTCGTACAAATCTGAATATCCGGCACCCTGCTGACCCTCTAACAACGCAGGATCAACCACCATATTGCCCGCTGTGCCCGCCATACCTGCAATATTGGATTGGTATTGCTGGCCATTAAACAGCGCATTGTTGGTATATGTGGTATCCGCACGCGCTTGTGCGTCTGCCAAATTGTTCATGGCACTGTTCCACGCAACCGACCCACGCTGTATGCCACGGTTCGCCAAACTCTGTTCCAGCGCAGATGCCTGTTGATTAAATGTCGGCGTTACATAATTCATTTGACGGTTATAATACGCCGTTTGTGCGTCTTGTGGGTTGGCTATGTATTGCCCCAATAAACCGCCCTGTGTCGCCATTGCTGCGTTGCTGGGTTGCGACAACGTTTTGTTAATGGTCATTTGCCCTGTGTTCGGGTCAACCGACACATAATAACTGCCCATGGGGCTGTTGACGTCGGCATAGGTCTGATTGGCAACTGCTTGATTTACGCGATTCTGTGACGCTATTGCCTGTTTTTGATTATAATGTGGTGTTGATGGTTTGCTTCCCATGTCTAAACTCCCTTAATTACCTTGATACACGCCGTAACCGCCCTTTTGACCAATTACGTTGCCATAAACGTCTGTTATGTTTCCGCCACCGGTTGTTGTGGTTGTACCACCACTGCTTGCAGCGGCCGCACCACCGCCCATACCCAAAATTTGACCAATGGATGGGAACAATAAACTTTGTAATGAATTGTAATCAGACATTTTTGTCTTATAGATGCTCACATCGTTCTGATACTTTTTATCATACGTGTTGGACAATCCCGCACCGTTGGCACCCGCATACGTCGTTGGGTCAATAACCTGTGCACCCAACTGCTGTGCGTTGCCCAAAATGCCCGCTTGATACTGTTGACCGGCTGACAATGCACTGTTGGACAGGTTGCCCAGTGTTTGATTCTGCGCGTCATATACGTCGCCTGTCATTTCATTCCATGCACGTGACCCCAGCGGTATGCCATTGTTGGTTAAACCGCTTTCTGTGCGCATAACCTGGCGTTGCATTTGTGGCTGTAAATACGCCATTTGCGCGTCGTAATACGCCTGTTCCGCAACCGTCGGATCATACGCAAAGTTGCTCAACGTGTTGTATTGCTGTTGTTGCGCCAACATTGAATTGTCGGACAATGTCTTATTTACCGTCATTTTGCCGGTGTTTGGATCAACCGTAACCGCATAACTGCCCAGCGGGCTGCTAACATTGGAATACTTTTGCAACCCTGCCGCTTGGTTTAACCGGTTTTGTTCCGATTTAGCGGCGGACGTGCTGTATGTTGGCATACTTGGCTTCTTTCCCATCTTATTCTCCTATGCTGCCCAAATTGGTGTCAATGGTAATGTCGGGGTGCAGTGCCGAATACATTGCCAACTTAATTTCCGCATCCAGTTCGCGTTCCTTGCGGTCGGCTTCCTGTTGCATGATTTCTAAACGCGCATTGTTGATTTCAGTGTCAGACACAATCTTTGCGATTTCTGCGTCAGCCCGCTTGTTTTCCAACAACATTGCTGTCTTGTCCTTGGCGTTCGTGTTTGCCAACTCTGCGCCGGTCTTTTGCGATTCCAGTTGCAACCGTTGTGCGTCTAATGCCAACTTTTGCTGTTCGTTTTGTGCTTTAACCATTTCCGGTGTTGGCTGTTGTGGCTGGCTCAACCGTTCTTGGTATGCCGCAATCGCGTTGTCAATCGCTTGTTCCATTTCCTGTTCAACAAACGCACCCACCTTGTACCCGCGTATCATGGACATAATTGCGGGTTTCGCAATAATCGCCATTTCCGGTATCGTCTGCACCATGGCTGACACCTTGTCCAACTGCATAAACACGTTTGTCCACAATTCGCTGATATTTGCCTTGTAATCCGCGTCGTAATATGAACGCACGTCCTCTAAACTGATGGTTAAACGTGTGTTTTTAAGCGATTCCGTCTTTAACAGGTCAATCGCTTGCATGATTTGATCCAACGTTTCTGTGCTGTATTCAATCGTGGAATATGTCAGTAATGACAACGCCTCAAATGTTTGGCATATAATGTCGCATGCAATACGGATGGTGTCTTGCACAAAGTAAATCGCGTCTTTTTGGTCGTCTTGCAGACGCATTGTGCCAAAAGACCCTTTAAGGCGGTTTGTGCCGTATGCTTCGGTGGCTTTTGTTTCGCCCTCTAACACGTCATAAATACCCAATCCCTTTTGCACGTCCGCAATGTATTCGTCGCGGGTAACCTTTAACGATTCCATTGACGCCACAACCGACGAATTGTCGTATAACCATATCATGTCCGACAATGGCTTGCCTTGGTACTTTTCTGTGTTCTTTAACCCAATCATGCGGTTTTCGTTATCCGCATCAAATATCTTGCCAAAATCAGCAACCGACGCATCATACGCACCCACCACGCGCAATGTGTCTTTCATTGCGGTTAATTTGGCGTTTATACGGTCAATTGCTTCATATTGCGCCAAGTATTGCGCATGACGTGGTACCGGCACTGTGCTGTCAATAAAATCGTCGTATGACAATGGGCGTGCGCATGGAAAATCTATTTCATACGGGTAATCATACACCGCCAACATGCGTTTGAACGTCGGGTGGTATATGTAAACCTTGCGATCCCACTTATCCCATATTTCATATACGGAAACCGTCTTGTCGTCGCGGTCTTTTTCGTCAATTAAGCCCTGTTTTTCTATTTCGTCCAGTTCTGCGTCCGTCAATGTGCCGTCAAAGCGCAGACGTGGGAACTGTTTTTTTACATCCTCGTCGCGCATGCGGATGCGGCGGGCAACCCAACCGCAATCATCCCAATGCTTTGATTTTTGCCATATAAAATCGTCGTGGCCAACATAATCAAACGTAATATCCTCGCGCAACAGGCCACCCTCGGTGTAAAATGGCGCGTATGATACCCAAATGATACCGAAATTGGTTAATTCGGCATCCAATTTGGCGTATGATAAAGCCCGCTTAAACTGCGGGCAATCTATAATCTTGTTGGTAATGCGTTCCAGTATTTGCGACGCACACCGTGCCACTGAATCGCTGTCGCGGTTGGTACGATCCACCTGCACCTTTGGTATAAACGGCAATATGAACGGTAAACGCACCGACACATTGCGGTATAACAGGTTGTATCCCTTGCTGGTTTCGTCCAACTTGTTGGCTTTCATGTCCTTATCGGAAATAAATGCCTGGTTGCGATACCGCCGTGTAATGTCTTTTGATAATTTACGCCACTGCTTGTATTTTTCGTCGCTGTACGCGATTTCCAATTGCCGTGCCCAATATGCTGTATCTTTCTTTGCCATTTTTCTTTACCTTTACTCCGGATAAAAATTGCTTTTGTAAATACGTATATAACCGTTTGAACCTGTGTTGGAATAATAATCGGTTGGTGGATATGCAATATATTCCGCTTTGCCACTACCGCCCGCCGCACCGGTACCACTAGAAACGCCGCCCGAACCACCAACACCACCAGTTAAAGAATCGCTTGTGAGTGTTGGCCTCGCGTAGCCACCATTTCCCCCCTTGGCTATATGATTAACACCGTCAACCGTGGCATTTGACGAACCGCCGCCCGAACCCGCGACACCCGCTTCTCTAATTCCGGACTCTGTTTCACCACTTGTGCCGCTTGCATAACCAGTGCCAGGTGTGCCCGATTCTGCTATATTGTCTTGTAACCTTATGTGTGATGCGCTTGCATGTGCACCAATTTTACCCGCAACGGTTTGGCTGTCGTCCTCGGACACGTTAAAATAAAACTCTTTCTTTTCGCCTGCGGAACCCGCACCAGCCAGTGGTGCGTTACCGCTTGTTGACTTTGCTGACAATCCGCCCGAACCACCGGCACCGGACAACACTACTTTATATTTACCAAACCCGAAAGATTGGGAAAAACTACCCGACGTGGTCTTACTATAAACCTCTGTCCAAATCTCTGTGGTTGGAAATACTTGTTTGCGAACACCATTAACAAATACCCATGCTGATGTAATATCTTTGGCCACACCAGCAACAAAGGTGCGAATGCGGTTAATTGGCTTGCTTGTGGAAACAACCTTGGAATAAACACCCATTACACACCTCCATTACGCAGAATACACGAAATAAATGACTCCGTCTGTGCCCGTTGTTGGCACCGTATTTGTTATAACTGTGTTTCTAACTGCCGACACGGCTGCATTTGCTGTGGTATCGGTTTTACCCAATTGCAATACGCCCTTTTGCGACGTTGACGCATCCCCAATGCTAACAACACCGGAACCGTCTATGGTTAACGGGGAATCAATCTGAACCAACCCAACTGTGCCTGCTGTGCCAACCGGTACTGATATTGTGCCATCAACCGCAACATCCACATTGCTGCCAATCTTGACCTGTCCTAGCACGCTGGCTGTGGCAATCTTTGTCGCTGTTGTTATCGCAGTGTCCACATAACCCTTGGTGGCCGCATCCGCATTTACCGTCGGTGCCGCCACGTTGGTTAATTTGTGTGAACCCATGCTGATGTCGGCGGTTGGTGTTGACGTGCCGTCCAAATCCAATTTGCCATTAACCGCGTTCAACAACGTGTTGAAATTGTCGTCAACGTGCGTGCTGTTCGCTTTTATTTGGTTAATACGGTCTTGTTCCATTGACCATGGTAATGTTATAACACTCATGTCTGTTTCCTTTATTAAATCGCTGATGGGCTTGTGCTGAATAACAACATTAAATCAACCACTTGGTGCCGAATCCCTTGTACGTTCGCTGTCATGCGTATGCTGAAATTGTGCCCCAAACCGGATGCCGAATACGTGTCTGCACTGGCCGTCATGTCGCCATAACCGCCCGCCCAATATTCTGTATCCCACTGCGCTGTGCCTGGCGTCGGGTCATTTGGCAGGTTGTAATTACTCCAAATAAAGCCAGTGTCGGCAATGGAATCTATAACCTCGGACGTGTCTGTCCAGTTGTAATATGCTTGGTTCTCAAAATCCTTGTACACAGAAAACATAATGTTAATTTTGTCTGTGCTTGCATGACGAACCTGGAACATGTTTATGCGTTTAAGGTTTTCATTTCCACAATTCGTGTATGATGTCCAAATTTCCAGCGGTATAAAATGCGTATCCAATGCGCTTTCGCCATACGCATACACACCATCGGCCATACCAAACAACAATTTGCCGTCAAATATTGCCATTGTGTGCGCGTTTATGCTGTTGAACAATGACCACTTGCCCGACGTTATGTTCATGCACACCTGCACGAAATTACCGTCGCCCTGCGGTATGTTGAACAACACAAAATCCTCAAATGGCACCACAATGCCCATAAATCCATGCAAACCACCAAATTTTGTTGCCTGTTCCAACAACCACGTGTTGATTTGCTGGCTAAATATGTATTGCGCGTTTTGGTTTTCGCCATTGGCAAATATGCTGTGTGCGCTAATAAAGCCCTTGTTGGTCATAATGATTAAATCGCCCGACCAGTTGATAAACGGCGTTTTACCCAATGGGTAACCCGTCTGATACGTGCCGTTGTATTGCACGTTGGTCGGATCGTCCAGGTCATTGCCACTATACACAATGGCTTCGCCCAAATCTGTTATGAACCCAATATACGCATTCAGCGACATACCCGCATCGCGTGATATATTGAACGCTGCAACAATACTGCCACCATGCTTAAACGTGCCGGACGTGGTGTTGATGTCAAAACTGGACATGGCACCCTGGACATAACCCACCGGCAAATACCACACGTTCATGTCGTTGCCGAACCCAGCGCACAATTGCGCATTCAACACCGCAACCCAATCAAACACCAAACTGCCGGAACCTGTGACCGCCCAATCCTGTATCGTAACGCTTTGTGTGGGTAATCCGAAATCCGTAACAAATATCTGTTGCGCGTTGTCTTGGCCGTTGACCATGATTATTTGGTGGTTCATATATGCCCAACGCCACTGCGCTGTGGAATAACCCGCCTTGGTCGCAACCTGGGTATATGTGCCACCGCTGTACTGATACACGTATATGTCGTCGTCGGACGCCACAATTAACATGTCGTATTCCGGCAACGGTATAATCGTTTCCACCGGTTCCGCAAACGACATAATTGGATAATACCCCTTGCGGCTTTCCAACAGGTTTTGCTTTATAACGTAATTTTTGCACGCCAACAAGTGCCCAGCCCCGCTGTCCAACAACGGTGCTTCGGACGACCACCCAACCCTGTAAAGCGGCATTGTTATTCTGTTTGACATGTTATATTATCCAGTTCCCGTCGCTGTAATTGCTTGTGTTCTTTAACGCACCACCCGCCAAACTGATTTGCTGTGGGGCTTGACCCTGCGCTTCATGCGCCGTCAGTGTTTCGTTAAACTCTTTCTCAACCTCGGCCCAGTTGCCAATGTCCTTGTCTTTCAGATACCGATATGTCGTACCCATCATAAGTATTTGGTCGGGTATCAAACATGTGTCCGTCGGGTTATCAAACTTGGCTTTTTGCGTACCGTCGGCCGCAATAACCGGCAAATTGCTGTAATACAGGAATTGTATTGGTGTGCCGTCGGCTAACCCTGGGAATATGTAAATGGATTTGTCGCGTATATTGAATATACCGGTTGTACCAACCGCCACCGACGACGCCTTTAACACCATCCACTGGTGCATATTAACCGCCTGCATGGGCACGCGTTGGTTCATATTGACCATTGTGCCGGTGTCAATGCCACTGCAATCGTCCGCCAATGCTTTGAACGGGTATTGGTTCCAATCGCCCAGGCAGTTCCACACCACACCGTCGGACGCTGTTGCACTCTCCCCTGGTTTTAACCCCAATGTTGCCGGATCTACTGCGCTACTTGCTGCAACTGACACAGCATAGCGATATTTGCCACTATAAACCACGTCTGCGGGCGTATAAATCTGTCCGCCTACCCATTGGTTATATGTGGTAAAACCGCATTCACGCAGCAATTCCGACAAACTGTTCTTATGCACAATGTCCTCTAACAATTCGTTCAACACGCGGATGTTTTCCTGCACAATAAGGTCTTGGCTGACAAACGGGTTTGTGATATTGCGATACAAACCCTCGCGCGATAAAACATTGTCCAATATCTCTTTTACTGTCATTTAACGTTCCTTAAATTAAAAAAAGACCATAAACAAATACTCTTGCTTTGCGTTTAAGTGTTTGTTTATGGTGTTTGTTTTGTAAATTGGCGTCCGTTTTTGAATGGAACGGACAAACCATTGTTGCAGAAATTACGACACAACTGTGTATGCAACGGCTTCCGGTGTTTCGCCTGGGATAATACCCTGTGCGATACCATAGATACCGCAACCCGCTGGGCAATCTGCCAACGTGGTAACAGTAATCAAACCGCTTGCTGATGTATCGGTCAATTCGCCGGTTGCTGGATCAACGTATGCTGTACCCGCAGAAACGTCCGCAGCAGCAACGCCAAACACTGCAATTCCACCAGGGAAACAATCATGTTGACCTGGTTTTGCACCGTATGCTGACAATTCGTCGGCGGCAACTGGTTCTGTCAAGTTAATAGTTGTAAAAGCCATAATTACCTCCTTTGAATTAAGAACCAACAACAACACCTTGGAACGCGCGGCCTGATGTGGTCAAGTTACCTGCCCACAACCATGCTTCGCTGTAAAGGTCTTGGTTGATTGAATTAACGCGTTCTTTCTTTGCCGGATTACGACGTACATGTGGACGCAGATATATGAAATCTGTGTTCAAGAAATACGCATGGTTCGCTGGGATTTTACCCTCCATTGGGTCTGCTACGATACCTTGATCGCAGAATATTGGCAAACCGTTGATGGCCAATTCCATGAATCCACCTTTGCCGTCCGCAGAAACGAAACGCTGTTGCGCTTGCAGTTCTTTGTAATAGTTTGTATAGAACGCATTATCAACGAACACTGCTTTTGGTGCGTCATTGTTGCGGGTTGTGCTAATGATTGCTTCATTAAACTTTTCCACAACGCTGTCTGTACCAAATGTGCAAGCACCTTTATAGTTGCGCCAAAATTCGTTATCCGCGTCAGATGCGTCAATACCACCAACAACACCTGTGGATGGTGTGTCAGACACTAAATAACGCAAACCGCCAATCTGCATTGGGTCGGAACCGTCGGAATAAACGTCGGCTGCCATACCGTTTTGCAATGTTTTTGCACCGTTTTTGATTTTGGCTGCAATAAGGTCAATCATACGTGATTTACCCTCGTTCGCCATCAGTTCAGAACCGGTAACAACCATTGTGACCGCGATTTTCTTGCGGGCAAATGATGCCGCTGTTGCGAATTTCTTGGATTCCAAATCCCATGCTTGCGCACCGTCATAGCGGTTGTAAGCACCGTTTTCAGCAATTTCCAAGTTTTGTAAAATTTCAACACCGCCGTCCTCGGTAACGACGTTGCCGCTCTTTTTCAACCAATCCAGCAATTTGCTGTTGGCTGTATAGTTATCTTTCAGTTCGTCTGTATAGTTATCAACAGATGTTGAATACAGATTACCGAAATTTGGATTTCCAACTGCCATTTTATACTCCTTATGTAATTGGAAAGGTTAATTTCAGTGCTTGTTGCACTCGTTCCTGTTGATATTTTTGTTTCACGCAATACCGCGCGTGTTGTTTTATGATTGTGATTGTTTTTGTAAAAAATGCCGCCTTATGCGGTTGTTTTGCCATTCTGCTGACGTCATACTGTATATTTCCCAGTTGCCATCCGCTTGACGCAGTGTTCCAGTGTTTATAAAACCCACGCCCTTTAAGAATCTTTTTGACCGTTCATTGCTTGGTGCAACAAACGCGTTTAATACCGTGCCCATGCTAAATACCGTCGTCAGCACCATAAATATATGCTGCGGTGTCATGTACCACGGGTCTAAACACACATGGTCATAGCACAGGTTGTCGCCGTCCGGTGTCACAATGCCATAATACCGGTCGTCGTCGTATATTATCTGACAATCGGGGCTTGGCACCACCAACGGCAAATGTTTCTTTATAATTGCCGCCTTTTCGTAAAACTCCGGCTTGTCGCTACCAACTATTTGCATGTTCAATCTTTGTGTAATCGTAATTGTCGGTTAATTGCGCCCTGTTGGCTTCTAACCCTTTGCGGATGTCGTCCATTATGCTTTGGTGCAACTTGTCGCGCTTTTCGCTTTCCGTCAGTACGCGCTTTTCGTCGCGTTCCTTGTAAATGCTCATGCACATATACAAAAACGCCTTGCCACCGTGCGAATATTCGTCATGCACAATGTTTTTCGTATTTAACGTGCCGTCTTTGTAATCGTACCGCATATTGTTTATGCAATCTATTCCGCGTGTTAAACCCTTGTCTATGTCAATAATTGGTATCATAGACCGCGCAATGTCTATCTGTTCCTGTTCCAACAAGCGCGGCAATACAACGGTGTTGAATCCCAACTGACGCATACGCGCAACGCGGGTGTTTCCGTATGCCCATTCGGTGTTTGCACCGTCGTGTGGGAAAAACACGGTGTCGTATTTGTATGGTTTGCTTTGTAATTGTTCCACAAAGTACGGTAACGCCTTTAACGTGTCCTCCATGTAATTTATTACACGCACACGCCCGTCAATCCATTGGTAAAACCATATCGCCGTTGCGTCTGTATGCCCGATATCCCACGCGGTATATACTGGGTACCGGTCGTCATAGGCAATATTGCGACGTGTATTGTCCGGATACTTGGCAAATTCGGTGGCCAATACCGCGCCACGCGCTTCCTCGCCAAATTCGCCGTACAAGAATCGCGTTTGCTCGTGTGCTGGCAATTCACGCAAACTGTCAATATAGTCGTCCGGCAAGTATTCCAGGTTGTCCATCGGGTTAAGCCGGACATTACCATAAATCGCTTTATCCAATTGTTTATCGGGATCCAGTGGGTTGGTGTATAAAAAGTGTTCTTTATACGTCCAATGCCCCTTGTGTGGTGGGTTTTCAATCAAAACCTCCAACAACTTGATAAAACGGTCGGGGTCTTGCCAGTGGGCAACTTTTTGCGCCAAACGCGTACGCAACTTTTGCAGGGATTCATAGTTGATTTCACTAACTTCGTCCAGGCATATTGTCGCGTATTCTGTACCCAGTAACTTTTCAACCTCCATTACATTACCCACCGCGCTAAACACCAATTCGGATTTGTTGGGCAATGTGAATATGTAATCCTGCTTGTTTAACCCGCCATTGTTCCAAATGTGGAATAAATCGGGGTAATACAATTGCAGCATTTTCGGCATGGTGTCCAATATAATGGCTTTTTTCAATGCCGTAAATGTATCACGCGCAATCAGATGGCGTGACCCTGGGTAATACAAAGCGCGTTTTAACACCTTTTCCAGCGTGCGGAACGTCTTGGACGAACGTGAACCACCGTATATCAGCAACCTGCGTGCTGGGTTGTCATGCTCAAACATAGCATTAAACAACGCAACCCTGCGTTGCTTGTCTGCTTCTTGTTCGGGTGTAAGTGTTATCTTGCTCATAACTTTTCGTCACCCTTGGCCATGATTATTTGCACACCTGCGGCGGCTGTGTTGTTTTCTTTACCCTTTTCGGCGGCATCCATCAGCAATCGTGCAGATGCAACGTCGCCCTCCATGGCTTTGTTTGCATGCACCGCCAATATCGCCATACCGATATTGTTGATTTGTTCTGCCGACAACGCGCCCAATTTCATACCGGCTTGCTGTGGACTTATTTCCATGTTCAGTATTGCCTGCGCCATTTCCCGTATGGTTTTCTGACGCCGTCTTGTTTCTACGGATTTAAGACCGCCCCTGCGTGCCAATTCTCTATGTTCGGTCTCGCTTAATTGGTTAAACGGCACAAGGTTTTGTTCGTTTGCCACATTTGTGCCCCTTTTAATCGTCTAACCCCATTGAACGCATTGCTGCACGCACTGAACGTTCTGCTGCTTCACGCGATTTGGCTGATACGTTTTCCGGTGTCCATTCCTCCGGCTTTCTATCCGCTGCAACCTCTGCTGGCGAACTTGCCTTTGGTGTAACCACTTTATTTAACTTTGTTTCTGCCAGTGTCGGTTTGGCTTCTTGTGGTTGTTGCTGTGCCGGTGCGCTCTGCTGTTGGAATAATTCTGCTGCGCGGTTTATAATCGTAATGTCGCTTGCGTATGGGTCGGCACTACGTTCCATGCTTATTTGACGTATAAAGCGGTCTTTTACATTCGCATTGTCCAATAATGCCTTTATGCTTGGTACGCTTTCCACATATTCGCTTATTGCGCTTTCGCGTTCTGCTTCCATGTCTTGTGGCTTTACATACTTGCTTTGGCGCGCTTCATACTTTGCGCGTGCCGCATCCGCTTGCATTTGTGGCGGTATGTTGCTTGGGGTCAATTCGCCTTTAAGGTCTAACCCGTACTTGTGCGCAATAATGTTTATAACAGATACCGGATCGGTAAAACGTATAATGTCCGCCGCAATCATTTGCTGTGCAGTAAGGTCGGGATTGTCATTAAGGTTCTGTATCATGCTGACACAGTTGCGGACAACCTCCGCTTCACTGATCTTACCGCTTTCTGCAACCTCGGATATGTACCCTTGTACCGGTTCAATCGTCTTACGATAACTGCGTGCGTTGTATTCTGCTTCTGCCGCACGTTTGTAATTGCGTTCATTTTCGGCACACAAGCGCGATAATTCGTCCTTGGTGTCTTTATCTAACCCATTCCATTTTTCGCGTGCAAAATCGCCTTTTAATTGCTGTGGCGGTGTTGCCTGTTCTGATTGTTCCGCTTGCGCTTCTGTGGCGGCTGCCTGTTCGGTCTTTTCCGCTGGGGCTTCTTGTGCCGGTGCCTGTTCTGTGCTTTCCGCCGTCTGTTCCGCCTGTGCAGGTTGTTCTGTTGCCGTTTCTGTGGCTTGTTCAGTGGTTTCTGTCGCCTGTTCCTCGGCTTCAAATGCGGCTTCAACCGCGCTCACAACACTTGTGGGTTCTGTCATGGTTTGTTTTCCTTATGTTTGGGTTATTTGTTTTCTAAATTGCTAATGCGTTGCGCAAACTCGTCCATTCGGTCTGCCATCAACGACAATACGTCTAATATCTTTTGGCTCTGTGACCGCGTATCCGGCTTTTCTTGTGCCGGCGCGTCCATTTCCGCTTCTGTGTCGGATAAACGGTTCAATACCGCTATGTCCTCGGCACGTAATTTGATTGAAAAGTTGGATATTAACTTTTCGTACATGGGATTGTCCGGCGTCAACAGAATCAAACCCTTGTTGTATTCATACTTGTCGCGGAACTGCTGAATATGCATCATTTCAGCCCGCGTAAACTCTGTGCGCTTGGGGCTCTGTTCTGTTATAAACTTTTGCCACGCTTCTTGATTGCGCATGCGGTGCTTTTCCGTAACCGCAACGTCCATCCAATCGGCACGCGCACTGTCGCCATTGTTGATACGCATAAATGGCAATATGCGGAACGTGTCCGTTGGTTCGTTGTATATCATGCACCAGTAAAATACGGGGTGCTGTTTAATCTGCCCACGACGGCGGATGTCGTCTGGGTCTAAATAGTTGTTTTCCATGGGTTTATGCCTCGTATTTTTGCATTATGCTTTCCACCGCCGCATTACGCAGTTTGGGTGGTATGTGCCGCGCATGCATGCGTAAGGCAAACGCGTGCACACCGGTAAGGTCTTGTTTTATGTTTGTTTTGTCATACAGACCACGCACCATGCGGTCAATCGCTTCGTCGCGTGATCGTACCGCGCCATGCTGAATGTTGCTGTTATGGCGTATTAAATCGTCCGCTGTAACGCTTTCGTCCAATAACCGCTGGCCTGTTTCCCATTCATATTCGCGCTGGTCTTGCTGTGTCATTGGCGCACCATCAAAACGTTGTCGTCAAAGATAAACACAATACCGTCGCCAACATATTCGGTTTTCTTAATGTACCCAACTATGTCGCCAACATTGTATTGGTCACCACACTTTTCGCCCTTGGCAATAACACGCGCAAACGCTAAATCTGACACACCGAACCCGTCGTCGCTTTCAATCGGCTCAATCCACACCAGGTCTTTAAGGATCTTATATTGCATGGCGTGTCCTTTTGACTAAAATGGCTTGTTCTACCGCCGTCTTGAATACTTGATACACCAGGTTTGCCGGCTCTATCACGTCCGGATTCACAACCTTTACACCAACCTTATTCGCAATCACATCCCATACACGATGGTGTGTTGGTGCAAACATGCTTAACGCACGCCCAGCACCCAAAACATAGCCGTCGTACGCTTGCATAACCGCCAATATGGCGTCCTCTAACCGGTCTTTTAATTCCACCATTTGCGCGGTGGTTTCTGCACCAACGTATATCTTGGCAATCTTGCTTTCCAAACGCGCCAATCTGTCGCGTGCCCATGCCTTTTCTGCACCCGATAGCGCGGACATATCGTTCTTAATGTTTGCAATCAGACCGCGTATTTCGTCTGTGTTAGTGTATTCAAACGTGGCCATGCGGCGTGTTACATGCACCTTGGTAATATTCGGCGCCAACACCGTCAAATCTGCTTCCACGTCTTTGCGCTTGTCGCCAATCTGATTTGGCGCAATATTACAGAACTGCCCCAACCCTTTCATGTGGTTTGCAACCAAACTTGCATGCGCTTGCTCGTCCATTGTACCAATGCACAGGAACGGTCTGTTTTCTTTCATTGCTTGCGTGGCTGGTGCTGCAATGTCCGCCAACGTCATGTATTCTTTTACGAACACCACCGGATTTACCATTTCAACGCCGGTCTTGGTGTTCACAAACGCCTGTGACGTATAACCCGC
Organism: Alphaproteobacteria bacterium; assembly: GCA_017642625.1. The sequence goes on from JAGCOQ010000072.1 coordinate 23,803, forward strand.
GTCCAATACATAACCGCGTATCTGCTCTATGCTGATGCCGTCTTGGTCGCGTTCCTCAACAATGTAATGACCATCTTTGCCGTTGCGATTAACAACCGTCGCCACCGCGTCTGATATTTTTTCGTCGCCGTTGCTGGATACCATAGCCAACTTGTATAACACGTCGCGGTCAATCTTTTTTTCCGCAACGCGATCCAAATAATCGCGCAATAACGGTATCTGCTTTTCCAATTCCAATAAATCACGCAATGGATACCATATAAGGTGCGCCAACAACACCGCAACGGATGTTGTACCATCGCCAACCTCGCGCACCTGCCGTTTACATACCTGGCGCACAAAGTTTGTGCCCGCGTCTTGTGATTTTAACGATTGGGATACTTTATATCCGTCTTTGGTTAAAATCGTTTCTGCGGTTTTGGTAACTGGGTTTTCTGTTGTGATCGCAACCAGTTTACCGTTTGGCCCCAGCGTTGAACCAATAACGCGTGCCGCACGCCATATTTGACGTTGTATTCGCATATTCATGGGTTTGTTCCTTGGGTTAAAATTGGTCTTGGGTTTTTACCTGACTTGGACAAGCCGGTGACGCAACCCAAGGAACGCCACCGGAACTCTTACAATCTTGGTGGCGCGGCGAAAATAACAACAAGGATAACAAGTTAGTTATGAAAAAAGCGTATGCTAGTCACCAGGAGGTACCGCGCCATAAAAAAGACCCACATTGCTGCGGGTCTGTAACCAAAAATACACCTTACGATGGTACACTATACCTAGTGTACGGTATAAACATATATGATTTTTGCGCCTTTGTAAAGAACTTTTTGTTTTCTGCGGTTTTTTGATTAACAATTATTGTGGCACAGTATTTGTTAATCGCCAATAATATGCTTAATCTTTTCCCATTGTTCCAGTGTAACACGCAACGTAACGTGTATTTTCTTTTGGCTGCGTGGTTTGCGTGGTGCGCCCATCTGCTTAACCGCCATGTTGGAACGTACAAAATCCACCAGGTACGGGTAATCGTCACACATAACGATTTTACCGCGCCTGTTGCGCATACATGCGGTCTGAATACTTATGCCCGCCCAACGCGCATACGCCGACAATGTACCACGTAATTCCGGTTCTGTCATTATTCGCCCCCTAGTGTTGCGTTTTTAATGCCTCTGACAATTCGTTTTCGTCGCCTGTCAATACCACGATTGGCAACGATTGAATTTTCAATGCGCGTGCAAACCCCAACAAAGTGTCCATTGGTAATTCAACAATTTCGGCATCGGGGCATTGCGCCGCCAACGATTTGCATTTGCTGCAACCTGGTTGTGATAATATTATTTTTCTCATTGTTCGTCCTTTTGGTTATCTTTATTCGGCAATGGGGTGGATAGTATTTCCTTATTCAACTGCGCTAACCGGTCTTGCATTTCCTTGTACCGCGCCATTATCTTGATTTGCTTATCAAATTCGCTTTCCTTGCGTGGTCGCACCGCCCACACGGTAATATTTCCATTTGGCGACGTAATGCGTTCAATGTGCTTTTTTGCCATTTTTCCACCCTGTGCTTTCATTATTGCTTCCTTAAATCTGCGAATAATTGAATCAGAAAAACGCAAACCGCCGTCATGGCTATTACCATAAACACGGTCGCTGCTATAAATAATACGTTCGTACAGATATTTATTATCATTCGTCGTCCTCTAACTTTTTCATTTCTTTTAATGCTATTTCCGCGGTTGAAATTGGTGTGAATCTGTGGCATTCCACAATTTCGTTTAACCACCATTTTGCCTTGTCCAATTGCTTCTTGGTGCGGATTAATGCTTCCCACAACGATCGGTTGCCAATCATGTTGTCGGACGCAATACAATCCCAGTTTTGACACGACCATGTTGGCTTTCCTACTGGGTGGTACATTTCTTGGTTACAATATGGGCATTTCATTGTTCGTCCTTTATTCTGTCAATGCTTACATGAAACTTGTATTTGCCGGTGCGTTCGTCGTGGTCATAATCCGCGGACCAATCGCAATGTGCATTCGGGTCTTGTTTTTCCATTTCCAATATCGCCAACAATGTTTTTATTAACCACCGGGCATTGTCGTTAAAATCCTCGCAATCGGTATCGGGGCTTTCGTCTAACCATTCGTGGTTTTTATCCCATGTAAATGCCGTATAGGTGCCCGTTTCTGCATCTACTACATTGCCCCACCCTATTATTTCGCTGTCGTCATAAGTAATACATATCGTGTGTTTCATTACTATTCCCCCTTTACAGGTTTAATTCTTGTTGTCCGGATTTATGCTCAACCCACATTTTTACCGCATCTTTGCATTCCATCAATCTTTTGGGGCTTTCGTAATCACAAAATCCCATTACTGTTCCATTTTTGAACTCTATATAATACATTGTGTCCGGCAGGTCTTTTTCCCATCCACATTGTTCGTCCGTTTGCATCGGTCTATTCCTTTTATCCAATCATTGCCGTTGTTATTATCATACAGATTGCGCCACCCATCCACCACACAATGCTTGCCTGGTTTGGAAACCACCCCGCGATAACGGCTGTGAATACACCAACGCCCGTTCCTGCCAAAAGTGCTAAAATAACCTGCATCACTTATCCTTTTGTTCTGTTATATTATCTTCACCTGCTTTCCCTGGTCTGATAATAATTTTTATGTCTTCCGATTTATCGTCTGTCATAGTGTAGGCATATTGGCATATCATACTGATTGCTTGCATCCTACTTGATGTTGAAACCATTGCTTCTATGCCATATAAATCTTTTTTCTTGTCTTTTACACATAGGATTGCGCGCCATCTCATCATTCATCCTTTTGTTCTAGTGCTGTTATTTGTTCTAGGGCTTTGTTGGCTATACCCACAAAATCATTTGATTGCAGGGCAACACACTTATCCCAATCTATTATTTCTTTCAACGCATCAACAGCGACATCCAATGCCTTGCGCGTGCGTTCCAATTCGTCTTGTAATCGTTGTTTTTCGCCAATATGTTTTCCAATAATAGCATCTTTATCTTTCATAACTTGATATACAGATGGCGGGTCTATACGGTTTTGTAATTCATTGACCGCATCTACAATCTCGTTGATTTTGTTGATGCAATCGTTGTGATAATTATGGTGTTGTATTTTTGCTTGCGGGGTATCGCTACAATCAAAGCATTTAATCGGTTCTAATTTTTCAATCATTTATTGTCCTTTTATTCTAATCTTGTTGCCCCAGTGTGCAGAAAATACCGCACTCTACATAACATTCTTTTGGTTTGCGTCCTTTTGCATCCACCGGCAATTCGTCCAGGAATATATGCCGTGGTTCATGGTCTTTACCCATATCAACCAACCGACAGCCCAACCGGCGCGATTGTTCTGCGCGTTGCTTAAACACATCGGGAAATACACGTCGCACCAACTGCCAATACCACACCGAACCCGATTTCACACACCCAATGCAATTGGCGTTTGGAAACTCGTATTTGGTGTATATTTCGGGTAATTTTACACCGGCCTGTTCCAATTCGGCAAAACAACGGTGTTTATCCCAACTGGCTTCAATCAGTGGACACCATAAATGATAACCCTTGTTCTTTTCGCTTTTGTTAAAGTTTGCTTCGCGGTTCTTTTCCTCAACCGTATAACCCATGACGATGGTGTCTTTTTCGCGGTCAAAATTGTTGTCTTTTTCCCACTGCATACGCGCCATCTGTTTTAATTCTAATGTGCATGGTGCAAAATGTGGTGTACTGACTAATCCATATTCCTCAAACACCTTTGTAATGTCGCAATCCGGGAAACACGAATTTATGGCTGGTTCTATGGTTATCCCTAACCAACGTTCACAATCGTGTAAAAAACGGCGGTTATCCTCATGCTCGTTGGCGACGGGGTTATTCACAACGCACACATTCTCTCTGCCATATTTTTCAATGGCCAGTTTTGTTGCACACGCACTCGCTGCACCACAAGAAAACCAACATACAATCATTTCATAATCCCTTGTATCTGCTTGTATTGTTCGGGTGTTACGTATAACACCACGCGGAATTTCTTGGCCATACGGGGCTTTTTCGGTGCGCCTGGTTCGTTGGCAATGTTCGTGCGCACAAAATCCACTAAATACGGGTAATCGTCACACATAACAATCTTGCCCCGTTTGTTGCGCATACACGCCGCCTGGATGCTGATGCCCGCCCAACGCGCATACGCCGACAATGTGCCACGCAATTCCGGATCACTCATTCGTCGTCCTCCCTTTTTCGCCGTGTTATTATGTGGTCTTTGAACATGATTGGATTGTCGCCACGCGCAAACCGTATCTGTATCGTGCTGGACGAACAACCAACCACATCCGCCACATGTTCCATTGATGAATATTCTTTGCCCTTATACACATACGTCCATGGGCTTTTAAGTGTTTCAATACGCACCTTGCGTTGTTTTGTGCGACGCATTGTACGCGCAACGTCATTTGCGGTGTTCCATGATTCAAGTGCGTTTTTCGGGTGCAATCCCATATAGTCATACGGGTTATGCCCGTCGCAGCACTGCACGTAATACAGCCCTGTTATTTCCACCACACGTGGCAATTTCCCACAATAAACACACCTTGCTATTTTCATTCGCCACCCTCCACCAAACTTGTTAAATAATCGCTGTCCGGAACAATCGGCTGGTATTCGCCACCGGTCTGCTGCACCATTTCCGCCTGTATCTTGTCCACAAATTCGCCAAACTCGCGTGTGCTTAATGTGTGGGTTTCCAACACACCAAAATAATCTTTCCAAAACTCTTTTTGGCATGTGGTTTTCATTCCCCATTTTGTACAACCCTGTGGCAAAAAACCTGTGTCCTGGTAAAACCGCACAATGTTGGCGCAAACCTCCATCAAATACCTGTTTTGGCGATATGAACGCTGTTTTTTGTGCTGCGCCACCACAATGTCAATACCATTTGGGTTTTGCGCGGCGTCTATTTGTGGCTTCAACCATCGCACAATGTTTTCTGTGGGTATGCCGTATTGGAAAAACATTTACGCCCTCCTGTTTTCTTTCTGCCATGCCATAATGTCGCCCAGCGCACTGCGTAACGCGTCCTTGGTGTATCTGTATGGCAACACTTTGTCGTCCAACGCCTGCAACAGGTCAAAATCCCACCGCGCCACGTAATCCAGCAACCGCATTTCGTCGTCGTCCTGCACCGCGTTAAGCAACGCCAACCGACGTGCCACGTATTTGGATCGCAACTCAATAGACGGTATGCCGGTAAATGCTTTACTTTCGTCCGACAGGTCGCTTTTGGGCTTTGCAAACGCCAATGCCGACAGTTCGGTTATGTAAATGAACAACGCCAACTGTGGCCCATCCAGTATCTTGCGTGATCGCATTTCGCTATAATATTCCCGCGGCTTTTGCATGCGCCCCCTCCCTTGTTAATTTGTTGCAGAACGCGACGGCTTCGTCCGCGCTGCGCCAAATATAATATTCAAATCCGCGTGCGGTAACCTCGGCTTCAAACGCAATCTGTGATTTTTCTTGTTTGTTCCGTCCTGCTTTCAGTTCCACAAACACACAACGTCCACCTGGCAATAACAACACCAAATCGGCAACACCGGCCAGCCCACCATTGACGTGGAACGTCTTTGCTTCGTACCACGTGCGCCGCCCCTCGTTGGCTGGGTGGAAAAAATACACATGACGCTGACGCAGTGCGTTTATAACCTGCTCTGACAGTATTTCCTCCGGCTTTTTCTGACGACGTGGTGCCATTTTCCCCTTTCCTTTGTTGCGTTATTGTTTTAACTGTTGCCTTTTCTGTTCCTCTTTGGCGGCGTCCATGGTTAAATACCGCTTGCGCTTAATGCTGTTTTGGATGCGTTCCAACTGCAACGGTGTCATTTGGGTCATGCGGCATATTTCCGCCGACGATATACCGGCACGCATTAACTGCCAAATATCGCATTCGGTCTTGCTGAAATTAAACGTGGTACATTCTTTCTGCATGGCTCGCCCCCCCTTTATGCCCATGTCCGTCTGTGCAGCGTGATAAAATGGTTTTGTACCGCCAACGCCAATTGTTCCCACAATGTCATGTCTGGAAATGGCGCAAACGCATTTGGGTGCGCGTTTATGGCATCCTCCACCTGCCAGCGCAGATTCTGTACCGGATTAAGCATTACAAACCCGTCGTCGCAAACCAGCGACGCATGGCCGTTAAAATGTCCATCTTTATCAGGAATAACGTTGCAATCCATCAGCACGTCAATTAACCTGTTGAACGAATCCTGTATGATGCGGATATTTGTGCGCGGACGCGGATACAACGGCTTAACCTCTGTATCGTCGTCCTCAATCTCTGCGCGTTTTTTAACATCAGGGTTGGTTTCCAGTATGGCCAATATTTTGCCCAGCGTTGGACGTGTTTTGTCGTTTTTACGCACAAAGTAATAATTTACAGCGTTGCGTACGTCCTCCCAGTAATATTGCCCCAGTGATTTTTCAATCAAATCGGCACCATTGCGCAATTGGGTGGCGTTTTCTGTATCCAGGTCGTACAATTCCACCAGTAAGTTTATGAATTGGTCTGCTATGTTATGGTTCATTTGTGTGTCCTTGGGTTAAATGATAAAGTTGTTGGGGTCGTTAATGTCGCGTTTGTGCGACGTTGGCCCTGTTGGTTTTTGGAATCGGTGCGGATCACGTGCCCATTTGCTTAAAAATGGTCGCCAATCAACAATGGGTGTTCTTGAATCATTGGGTAATACCCAGCCAATACCCGCGTAATAGTCGTAAAAATCACGTGCAACCTGTTGCGAACATGCAAACCCACCCATACCAGCAATATCGTTTTGCTGTTTGGCGTAATCTAAAACCTGTTGTAATGTGGGCGCACAATCTTTCTCTTTCTTTTCTCTTTCTTTTCTGTTCTTATCTATTCTTATCTTATCTATTCTATGTTGATTGTTTTGATTGATTTGATTGTTTTGATTGATTTGATTGTTTTGATTGATTTGATTGTTTTTTGCTGCGTTTTGGTTTCCTTTTGGCGCACCCGATCCCGTCCTCGCACCACCACGACCTTGATATTTACGCACGCTGTATGATACGCCCATGCAAAACATAGCCACCGCTTTGTCGTCGGGCAACTCGCCGGTCAGCGCGTATTTACAAAACGCATAACATGCACTTGCTCGGTCTTGTTCGGGTAATTGGTTGATGGCCTCAAAATAAGTGCCGAAAAACATAAAATTATTTGGTTGCTGTTCCATTCCCGATCTCCTTTTTCAAATCCTGCTCACAAAATGACCAATACTTGGATATAATAGTCATATACCCTTGTGGGATACTTACCCCCAATAACTCTGCTTCCATTCGTTTATATTGTCGGCTGAATATTTGCTTTATAATCTCGTCCATACACCAAACTCCTTTCCTTTTTCTTGACAAATTGTTATTTGTATATACAATTTGTTATGTTAATAACAATTTACTACAAGTTAATCAAATAATCAAGTGAAAACTTTACAACTTGTTATTTTAATTTCGTTAACTTTTGGTTTATAATTATCTGTATGACAATAGGCGAAAAAATCCGCGCATTACGTAAAGCGCAAAACCTTAAACAAAAAGACCTAGCCGAAAAATTAAACATTACGGCCCCTGCTTTGGCATTCATTGAAAACAATACGCGCCAACCATCCCGCGAACTTGTAATCCGATTGTCCGAATACTTTAACCAGCCAACCGATTATTTCTTGTTTCCGGATACCCCCAACACCAAAGTATCTGCTGACACACTGTTTGATATACTGGACATCGTGAACGAATTTTTGACCGAAAACCATTTGTACATGGCACCGGAACAACGGCGGTTAATGGTAAAACATTTTTACGAACAAAACTTACGCGATCCAGTGCGTATAAGAGAGACCTTGTCCGCGCTGCGGGTCGTAAATGGCGACATGTTCACAAAGGGTAAATAGCATGTATTTTTTGTTGGTGTTTTTAATTATTTTGGCTTATGCTCAATTGGAAAAGAAAATAATAGACCTACAAACACGCATAGATGCATTGGAATACTACCACAGATACGATTATGAATCCAAAATAGACGATATACTTTCCGACACACAAAAAACTAAAAAGCACAAAAAAAGAAAAAAATAACATGATAATTCAGATTGCTGCGGGTATATTATTGGCTGTATTTATACTTGGGTTGATCCAAGAACTGCCGGACGCCTTTTGGTATTGGTTTTGGGGCGCACTGGCTGTATTTGTTGTTTATTGGTTTTGGGCACCCCCAGTTTGGGCTGAAATATTAAACAATGTTTTGGCAGCCATTTTCTTTGGTGGCCTGTTTTTACTGGTGCTGGCACCATTTATATACCTTGACTATCGGGATAAAAAACGGCGTAAAAATACCCAAAAATAACCCTATGGGGTTACCCCATATTTTAACGTAATTACAACGGGTTTACCCTTGGGGTAACCCCTTTTTTATTTTCATGGGGTAAAGGGATTACCCCATCTGTGTTTTTACACCATTTTTCACATTTTGTTAAATATTTTAACTTTTTGTTAATTTACACCTTGACATTTTAATTAACTAGCAGTATATTATATATCGTAACCGAACCAAAAGGACTTACGATGTTGTTACAAATGATTATTACCAATGAATTAAACCGTCGGCTTGGCCACACAACCACGCCCGCAGAACAGCGCAACGCGTTCTTGTATGTTGCTGACAATCTTGACGACCAATCAACGTTAAAAGACATTAACGACATATTGGCGGACTTTATTACCGACAACTATTGCCTGTGCGACGTCTGTGGCGAATATGTGCTGCGCGATCATACCAGTGAAATATGGGGGCCATACCACCATTTCCGCGTCTGTCAAAACCGCGATTGCGAACAAAGCGCATATTACGACGCCAACCACGACGAAAAACGCGAATGGGCAACATATTAAAGGGAGCCAGGCATGTTTCGTAAATTATTCAATAAATCAGTCATAACCGACGTTAAATTGCCTGCTGATACATTGGCGGCATTGTTGAACGAACCATTACCGGATGGCGTGGACGTGCTTGCATGGTACGCCAAAAACATACCGGCAAACGATTATTAATAACCAAAAGGACATAACGATGGAAAAAACAAAAATACAAACAATCGGCATTTCACGCGTGGATAAAAAAACCGGACGCACCATTACCAAACAATATGCCACGGTGGATTCACGTGTTGAATTTTTCCGCGAAAAATACCCCGAATGGTCAATTGAAACAGATTTTCCGGTCTTGGACTTGTCTAAAAACGTATGCATCTGTGTGGCGCGTATTCGCGACCAAAACGGCAAACTGGTATCCCAGGGTACCGCACACGAATGGCAATCCAAACCGAATTCATTGGTCAATAGCACGTCGTTCATTGAAAACGCAGAAACGTCTGCCGTGGGGCGTGCATTGGGGTTCCTTGGTATTGGTATCAATGGCCTTGGAATCGCCACCGCCGAGGAAATATCTGCCGCCACCGCGCATGCTGACGCCAATGACCCTGCACCGCTGATTGACGACACTGTGCCGGAATTTAATGATCCGGACAACTGGATGCCCGAAAACGCGTTTGCTGGTGCATGCGAACGCGCAACCACCGCTGCGGAATTGCAAGAATTGGTTAATTCCCAACGCGGCAATCCAAATATCAAAACATTGCTGCCGTACGCATCGGCACGCAAAGCAGAAATCATTGCTGCACAACAAGGGGAATAAAATGCAAAAAGTTGATACATGGCTTGGTACGCCTTACGACATTTATGTTGATAATAACGGCATGTATTACGTGTGTTGTAATGGCGCAATTGTGTCGCCAGCATATGCAACACTACACGCAGCACAACACGAAGGTAAAATTTACGTAAAGGGATAATCATGAAACTTTATGACGAAATTGAAATGATTGAAAACGCCATCAACGACATTTTGTATGCTGATGGCGACGTGGACATGGATGCCTTGAATAACCTTATGGCTGCCAAAACCGAAACAATTGAACGCGGTTTGGAATCCTTGTGCAAGATTCGCGCACGCAAAAAGGCAGATATTGAAACACTAAAAGCCGAAGCCAAGCGCATGGACGAAAAAGCACAGCGCGAGGAAAAAGCATTAACCCGCCTGGAACAATACATGATGGACATGTTGCTGCGCAGCGGGCAAACCAAACTTACCACCGGCACGTTTACTGTCGGCACCCGCACCAGCACATCCGTATGGTGCGCACCGGACTTTAATAATCCCGAATACATGCGTGTAACAACCACGTCCGCACCGGATAAACTTAAAATCAAGGGCGCATTGGAATCGGGCATTGACATCCCAGGTACCGGATTACAGGTAAAAACCAACCTGGCGGTAAAATAACAGTTTGGGGCGTGTAAATATTCAGCGTATTCCTTATCTTTTTCAACGCCCCACCAAAAACCACGGGTCAGTATTCTTTTCTCCGTAACAACATCGTCTTATACTGACCCACCAAGATAAAAAAGGAACGAAAATGGACAAAAAAAATTACAACGTTTATGGCATTGTGTTTGGAACCGCATGCGAAATGCCGACGGAACAACGCAATAACCCATGGTTGCTATGCCACGCAATCGCCGACGCGGTTGTTGCGTATATTGAAAATATGCCATCTGTGCCACATGCGCCGGTACAACCACGCGACATATTTGATACCGAACACACTGACGACCTGCCGGCTGAAATTAAACCCAAGAAACTGACACCAAAACCGGTGCCGGAACCCGACCCAGTGGAACCGGAACCCGAATTGCCACTTATTGACGCAATTTGGGTGGAACGGACAATTGACCTGGTAAATAACTATATTGGGTCATATTCCAATCCGTGTTCCACGTCTGTCGGACAATGCCGCCGACCATGCGTTCAAACGGAACTGTGGTTATATGATAAAAACACCGACACGTTGTCTGTGGTGGATGCCGAATTTGACACCCTGGAAAAATTGCATGCGTGCTTGGATCCACACGTTGAATACGCAAAAAAGCACCGCACACCGCCAACGTGGATTGACCCGGAAATTGAACGGCAATCTGAAAAATTGGTCGTGGAATGTCGGGCGCATCGCGCTGCACGCGCAAACACCGATGCCAACCTTGCCGACGGGAAACCGGTTGATACAATCGGCAAATCGCGCCTGGAACAATATGTGGAATTGTACAACATGGGATTCAAACCGTCACGCATTGCCACCGAAATGGGAATATCGCAGCAAGGTGCCTATTCATACAAGAATTTGGCCCGCAAAAAAGGATTAATCAAATGATAATCTGCACTGTTGACGACACGGGTTTGGAATTTCGGTCTTTTGTACATGCGGGCAAGTACATTGGTTGTTCTGCCCAGTGGCTGAATTGGTGTATGCGTAATCGTGCCAGCAAAGGCAATCCGGACGTGTTTATGTGCTTGGGCCATGTAATTACCGTGTTGTCGCGCAAAACGCGTCTGAATAAAAGTGATTACACCCGCAAGGCATACCGGCGCAACCGCGAAAAGATATTGGCGTATCGTAAAAAGTGGTTGGCGGAACACCCGGATTATTATAAAGATTGGCGCGACAACAACCGCGACCGCATACGTGGATACACGAAAAAATGGCACCACGAACATCGTGAATGGTACAACGAATATTACCGCACCCATCCACGCAAAAAACAACAAAGGGAAACAAAATGACCCAGGCACAGATAAACCACAATATCCGGCATTTGGAACGCCGAATACCACGGTTGCGCAAACAGGCCACCAATGCCTACAAACGCAACCACAACATTATTGCGGTTGATTGTTTAAACCTTGCCTACTGGTGCGAAAGAAAAATTGAATATTGGAAGCAAACAAAAAAGGAACAACAATGACCAAATCGCCATTTAACGAAAAATCGCCGGATGCGCCAAAGCAAATAACCGAACGCCCCGAATCCGCAAAGGAACTTAAACTGGACGTTGATTGTGCACGACAACTGTTTGACGCAACACGTGCCAAGGTTGACGGTGCATTACGCGTATTACATGCCCAAGGTGCCATATCGGGCGAAACATACAACGCATTATTTAACTGGGTTGCCGATATGGCCACGCGCAGCAAAGAAATTGAAATCGCGTTTTATAAACTTGCAAACAAAGATTAAATGAGGTATAAATATGGACAGATTACTGACGATGGACGCTGCAATCAAATATCTACGGGAAAGGGCTGGCTCTATGTCATATAAAACGTTTATGGCGGAAATTAACGCCGGACGTTTGCCATATAAACCCTACGGAACTAAAATGCGTTTTCGCAAACAAGATTTGGACACATGGCTACACACAACCGAAACACACCATTCCGACTTTACAAACGTGGCAACACGTGGCACGCATATATCTCGTGCGTCGTTGGTGGGCACAGAATGGTCTTACGCGAAACTACTGGAACAACAACGCGGGATCAAGCGACGCAGTGGGCAATCAACCGCGTCAACCAAATCTTAAACAGCCCCGAAAACACCCACGAAATAACCCTTGACGCCGCATCTGCACGCTGGTGGCACGAACATGCGCAATACTTGGCCAGCGGCAATGATTACCTGTACAAAATTGGTAATCTGTTAAAGGAAATTGACGGCAATACCCCACTATCCCAAATCACTAAAAACACCATAAACACCATGGTGGAAAACCTGCGTGCCAAGGGGCGCACACCGGCAACAATAAACCGGTTTCTGTGCCTGCTGTCTGCAATCTGCGCGCGTGCGCACAACAATTGGGAATGTCGCACGCCCGATTTCAAGATATTGTCGTTCCGGTTAAAAGAACCAAAAGAAAATATCAAGTACTTTCGCGACATGGACGAAATCAAATGCCTTGTCGCAAACGCACCGGAACACCTGCGCCCGATTATATGGTGCGCATTGTACACGGGGCTACGTCGTGGGCGCGTCCTGTCGCTGCGTTGGGATCAAGTGGATTGGGATAACCACCAAATAATCTACATGGGCAAAGACGGCAACCCGCACAGCGTGCCAATGGTAAAACAATTGGCGTCTGTATTGCGTAAATTGCCACACACGTGCGATTATGTCTTTACGTACCGTGGACACCCCATCGGCGACATAAAACGCGCCTGGCGCGACACTTTTGTGCGCAGCGGTTTGCCCTATCGGTCATTCCACGCATTACGCCACACCACTGCCACATGGCTATTACAAAAAACAAACAATCTTAAAATCGTTCAAAACGTATTGGGGCATAGTAATATATCGGTCACAACCAAGTATGCCCACCTTGTAAATAATGAATCGGCATCGGCATTAAAAACGGTGTTTGATTAACCCCAAAAATACCCCCAAAAAGTGTGTCAATTTTTGTGCAGATTTTGTGCAGATTTTGTGCAGATTGTGCAAATTTGTGCAGATTTTAACGGCACAAAACGCATTTTTGACAATATACCATAGTAAGAAAAAACCGCAGATTTCTGCGGGTTTTCTTGGTGGGACCACAGGGACTCGAACCCTGGACCCAATGATTAAAAGACCTTATACCCAGCGCAGATTTCCGCACCTTTCAATAAAATTTGTACAGATTTTGTGCAGAAACGAACCCGTTGTGCATAAAAAACACACCCCAAAATACATAAAAAACATCCCCGTCATTACGACGG